>NZ_JAQFJJ010000039.1:0-3033 GCF_030440005.1 Streptococcus sp. SP1 | reverse complement strand
AAGTGATATCACAGAGGTAAGCTTCTTTTTTCTCAGCTGGAGATTTCGCTGCAAGGTTGATCCCTACTGAAAGGCCTAGCCATGAGTAAAGTTCTCCCATCTCTGTTGCATCCCGCTCTGTCAAGTATTCATTGACAGTAACAACGTGCACCCCTTTGCCAGACAAGGCATTCAAGTATACCGGCATGGTTGCTGTCAGGGTTTTTCCTTCCCCTGTACGCATCTCTGGAACGTCACCATGGTGAAGGACGATTCCCCCCATGACCTGAACCTTGTATGGGAACAAACCAAGGACCCGTTTTGCCCCTTCACGAACAACTGCAAAAGCCTCGTACAAGAGATCATCTAAAGACTCACCATCTTGGTAGCGTTGCTTAAACTCAACTGTTTTCGCTTTTAATTCATCATCTGTCAAAGCTGCCATTTGCTCTTCATAAGAAAAGACCTTGTCAGCCATTTTTTCAAGGCGTTTGATTTCACCTCGATCATTTTCAATAATTGTTTTTAATAAATTTGCCATTTTTTTCCTTACTTTGAAACTTCCAAAATCTAAAATGTTCTTTTAATTTTAGCATTTTTCTAACATTTTTTCAAGATTAAGACTATGTCTTACAGGACTTTTGAATGGATACTATTCCTCTCAGATCATTCAAAAAATGCCTGCCAAAGCAGACATCTTATAACGTAGAAAAAAACTATTTTAAAGTAGAATAAGTTAAGTGATTCTGTATTGAAATCATAAAGAGTTCTAATATTTAAAATGAATCAAGAATATACTAAAACTTTTCTAACAGCGGAAAGTTTTTTAGACAGCTTTATTTTTAATCCGAATTGCCTCTCAAACAGATATCTTTTCTTTATGCGATGGTTATTCAGACAAATGGTAAGAATAGCTTGCCACAACCACCTCTTCGTGCCAACGAAGTGCATACTTCAATTTCAAACTCATTTGGTTGTGGAGAATATTTTGCCAATGTTTTTTAGGGATAAATTGAGGGACTAAGACTGTGACGGTGTTGCCTTTTTCCTTGGCCTCCTCAGCTACTTTTGAGACAAATTCAACTGTTGGTTGGATAATATCCCGGTAACTCGTCATGACATTTTCAAAGCGAATATGAGGGAAATAATGCTTAAATTCTTCTGCTACCTCAGCATCTTTGACCTTGGTTTCTTCCGTTGAGACGTGCATTGCCACAACATCGTTTCCTAGGCTATTTGCATAACTCATGGCTCCCACACTTACCTGAGTGACATTCCCAACAAGGACAATCACGGTATTGCCCGCATAACTTGTCTTTTCAATCTTACCTCCCAAGCGCAATTGGGCCGCAACTTTATCATAGTGATTACGGATGCTCAAGAACATCCAAAGTAAGAGACCAATAATAGGGAAGAAGGGCCAGATCTCACGCAAACGGAATAATAAGAGGATCAAGACAATCCCATAACAGATGGCTGCCCCGAGGATATTGGCAAGCGAATACTTAAGAAATCCTTTTTGATATTGGCGTTTCCAGTGGATCACCATCCCTGTTTGAGAAAGGGCAAAAGGAATGAAGACCCCAATAGTATAAAGCGGAATCAAGCTTTCTGTTTGCCCATCAAAGATCAAGAGCAAGACGATGGCACCAATCGCCAAGGTTAAAATCCCATTGGAATAGCCCAGACGATCCCCTTTTTCCATATACATGTGTGGCATGTATTTATTTTTAGCCATGTTAAAGGCCAACATTGGAAAGGCTGAGAAACCGGTATTAGCCGCAACTGCCAAGATCAAGGCTGTTGACAATTGGAAGACGTAAAAGAATGCTTTACCGACTGGGGAATTTCCTAAGATGGCTTGGGCCATTTGGGCTAGAGTCGTCACCCCTTTAGCTGGAACGACACCCACCCAGTAATTGAGGAAGGTAATCCCTGCAAACATGATCCCCAAAATCAAAGCCATAATGGTCAAGGTAGAGGCTGCATTCTTTGCTTTTGGTTTCTTAAAGAAAGGAACCGAATTGGAGATGGCTTCAACCCCTGTTAGGGAAGCCGATCCACTCGTAAAGGCACGCAATAAGAGAATGACACTAACCCCTGAAATGGTTTGCCCCACATGAGCAGTTGCATTATAGGCCAAGTGACCCGTCAAGATTTGGATCACACCATAGCCGATCAAGGCAATGGTACTGACAATGAAAAGATAGACCGGAATCATCAACGATGTCGCTGATTCGCGCAATCCCCTCAGGTTCATCAGCATCAAAATCAAGACCAACAAAATGGAAATGTGTAGATTATAAGGATGAAGAGACGGAATCGCTGACGTGATGGCATCTGCACCGGAAGAAACAGATACCGCTACCGTCAGCATGTAGTCAACCAAGAGGCTACCACCAGCGATCAAACCAGCTTTGGGAGACAAGTTCTCCGTAGTCACCATGTAGGCCCCTCCCCCTTGAGGGTAGGCATGAATGACCTGGCGATAAGAAATCGTTAAACTGGCTAGGAGAACCAGGACCACAATCCCAATTGGAATGGACCACCAAATAGCTCCTGCTGATACGGTCATCAAGACCAAGATAACTTGCTCTGGACCATAGGCAATAGAAGAAAGTGCGTCACTAGAGAGCATGGCCAAGGCCTGCATTTTCCCTAGCAATCCGCCTTCACCTTCTGCACCAGATTTCAACGGACGGCCAATAAACCATTTTTTCAATGTTGAAAACATAAAAAACTCCTTGAAAAAAAGATCACGAGGCCGGGAATTTCCTGCCTCTTTTCATAAAACAGGGGTTATTCTACTCCTTTTTTTCAAGACTGTCAACCGAAATTATGAAATTTTCATAAAGTTTTCATTGTGGTCATTCATTCAAGCTCTCTTAGATCGGTCCGCTTCTTTTCAAATTGATCCAGCAAAAAACGAGGCTGGGACAAAAATCCTAGCCTCTCAATTATTTTTGGATTGTCGAGCAAGACGCAGTGGTTGAGTGGGCTCTACTACGCTGATTTCATCAGCTTTTACAGCCCTACTCAACTGTGCGGAGGTGG
>NZ_JAQFJJ010000038.1:0-3403 GCF_030440005.1 Streptococcus sp. SP1 | reverse complement strand
AGAATTAAGCATTTAACTCAATTCACACCTCACTGCTTAGACGTGCACTTCCAGTCGCACGCTTTAGTTAGCCTACTGCGTCCCTCCTTCACTACATACTCTAGTACAGGAATATCAACCTGTTGTCCATCGGATACACCTTTCGGTCTCTCCTTAGGTCCCGACTAACCCAGGGCGGACGAGCCTTCCCCTGGAAACCTTAGTCTTACGGTGGACAGGATTCTCACCTGTCTTTCGCTACTCATACCGGCATTCTCACTTCTATGCGTTCCAGCGCTCCTCACGGTACACCTTCTCCACACATAGAACGCTCTCCTACCATACCTATAAAGGTATCCACAGCTTCGGTAAATTGTTTTAGCCCCGGTACATTTTCGGCGCAGGGTCACTCGACTAGTGAGCTATTACGCACTCTTTGAATGAATAGCTGCTTCTAAGCTAACATCCTAGTTGTCTGTGCAACCCCACATCCTTTTCCACTTAACAATTATTTTGGGACCTTAGCTGGTGGTCTGGGCTGTTTCCCTTTCGACTACGGATCTTAGCACTCGCAGTCTGACTGCCGACCATAATTCTTTGGCATTCGGAGTTTATCTGAGATTGGTAATCCGGGATGGACCCCTCACCCAAACAGTGCTCTACCTCCAAGAATCTTAATGTCGACGCTAGCCCTAAAGCTATTTCGGAGAGAACCAGCTATCTCCAAGTTCGTTTGGAATTTCTCCGCTACCCACAAGTCATCCAAGCACTTTTCAACGTGCCCTGGTTCGGTCCTCCAGTGAGTTTTACCTCACCTTCAACCTGCTCATGGGTAGGTCACATGGTTTCGGGTCTACGACATAATACTATTGCGCCCTATTCAGACTCGGTTTCCCTACGGCTCCGTCTCTTCAACTTAACCTCGCATCATATCGTAACTCGCCGGTTCATTCTACAAAAGGCACGCTCTCACCCATTAACGGGCTCGAACTTGTTGTAGGCACACGGTTTCAGGTTCTATTTCACTCCCCTCCCGGGGTGCTTTTCACCTTTCCCTCACGGTACTGGTTCACTATCGGTCACTAGAGAGTATTTAGGGTTGGGAGATGGTCCTCCCAGATTCCGACGGGATTTCTCGTGTCCCGCCGTACTCAGGATACTGCTAGGTATAAAGACTATTTCGAATACGAGGCTCTTACTCTCTTTGGCTGACCTTCCCATGTCATTCTTCTATATTCTTTATGTCCACATTGCAGTCCTACAACCCCGAAGAGTAAACTCTTCGGTTTGCCCTCCTGCCGTTTCGCTCGCCGCTACTCAGGCAATCGCTTTTGCTTTCTCTTCCTGCAGCTACTTAGATGTTTCAGTTCACTGCGTCTTCCTCTACCTATCCTTAACAGATAGGAGTACTAGCCATCAGCTAGTGGGTTCCCCCATTCGGACATCTCTGGATCGTCGCTTACTTACAGCTCCCCAAAGCATTTCGTCGTTTGTCACGTCCTTCTTCGGCTTCTAGTGCCAAGGCATCCACCGTGCGCCCTTATTAACTTAACCTTATTTTTGGTCTTACGACCTAAACTCTTTAAATATTTACAGCGTTTCGGTTTATTTTCTTGTTACTATTTGATATAGATATTCAATTTTCAATGTTCAAGCTTAACACTACTATAGTGTTAATGGAGCCTAGCGGGATCGAACCGCTGACCTCCTGCGTGCAAAGCAGGCGCTCTCCCAGCTGAGCTAAGGCCCCACAAGACCTCTCAAAACTAAACAAGACCAACGTACAGGTTTCCATTTCCTTAGAAAGGAGGTGATCCAGCCGCACCTTCCGATACGGCTACCTTGTTACGACTTCACCCCAATCATCTATCCCACCTTAGGCGGCTGGCTCCTAAAAGGTTACCTCACCGACTTCGGGTGTTACAAACTCTCGTGGTGTGACGGGCGGTGTGTACAAGGCCCGGGAACGTATTCACCGCGGCGTGCTGATCCGCGATTACTAGCGATTCCGACTTCATGTAGGCGAGTTGCAGCCTACAATCCGAACTGAGACTGGCTTTAAGAGATTAGCTTGCCGTCACCGACTCGCGACTCGTTGTACCAGCCATTGTAGCACGTGTGTAGCCCAGGTCATAAGGGGCATGATGATTTGACGTCATCCCCACCTTCCTCCGGTTTATTACCGGCAGTCTCGCTAGAGTGCCCAACTAAATGATGGCAACTAACAATAGGGGTTGCGCTCGTTGCGGGACTTAACCCAACATCTCACGACACGAGCTGACGACAACCATGCACCACCTGTCACCTCTGTCCCGAAGGAAAACTCTATCTCTAGAGCGGTCAGAGGGATGTCAAGACCTGGTAAGGTTCTTCGCGTTGCTTCGAATTAAACCACATGCTCCACCGCTTGTGCGGGCCCCCGTCAATTCCTTTGAGTTTCAACCTTGCGGTCGTACTCCCCAGGCGGAGTGCTTAATGCGTTAGCTGCGGCACTGAGTCCCGGAAAGGACCCAACACCTAGCACTCATCGTTTACGGCGTGGACTACCAGGGTATCTAATCCTGTTTGCTCCCCACGCTTTCGAGCCTCAGCGTCAGTTACAGACCAGAGAGCCGCTTTCGCCACCGGTGTTCCTCCATATATCTACGCATTTCACCGCTACACATGGAATTCCACTCTCCCCTTCTGCACTCAAGTTAAACAGTTTCCAAAGCGTACTATGGTTAAGCCACAGCCTTTAACTTCAGACTTATCTAACCGCCTGCGCTCGCTTTACGCCCAATAAATCCGGATAACGCTCGGGACCTACGTATTACCGCGGCTGCTGGCACGTAGTTAGCCGTCCCTTTCTGGTAAGTTACCGTCACAGTGTGAACTTTCCACTCTCACACTCGTTCTTCTCTTACAACAGAGCTTTACGATCCGAAAACCTTCTTCACTCACGCGGCGTTGCTCGGTCAGACTTCCGTCCATTGCCGAAGATTCCCTACTGCTGCCTCCCGTAGGAGTCTGGGCCGTGTCTCAGTCCCAGTGTGGCCGATCACCCTCTCAGGTCGGCTATGTATCGTCGCCTTGGTGAGCCGTTACCTCACCAACTAGCTAATACAACGCAGGTCCATCTCTTAGTGATGCATTTGCACCTTTCAAGTCAACATCATGCAATGTCGACTTTTATGCGGTATTAGCTATCGTTTCCAATAGTTATCCCCCGCTAAGAGGCAGGTTACCTACGCGTTACTCACCCGTTCGCAACTCCTCCGCTCGGTGCAAGCACCAAGCTTCAGCGTTCTACTTGCATGTATTAGGCACGCCGCCAGCGTTCATCCTGAGCCAGGATCAAACTCTCATTAAAATAATTGTTTGTCTTAAACTCATTCTGTCACTGACAGATTTATTGTTTTTTATTGTTCAGTTACTACAACTT
>NZ_JAQFJJ010000037.1:0-4071 GCF_030440005.1 Streptococcus sp. SP1 | reverse complement strand
CCGCACAGTTGAGTAGGGCTGTAAAAGCTGATGAAATCAGCGTAGTAGAGCCCACTCAACCACTGCGTCTTGCTCGACAATCCAAAAATAATTGAGAGGCTAGGACTTTTGTCCCAGCCTCTTTTCTTTTTCTTAAATCATCAATAAAACCACATAAAAATAGGAACTAGTTTCAGCTGAAATCGCTTGCAATTATTCTGGTAGGTGAGTATAATATAGTTAGAAAGATGAAGAAGGGATTGATACCAATGCCTTGTAGAGATATCATTTAGGTTACTTCGTTTTAGGTCTGTTTTGCTGATATCTGTTCATGCTCTTATCGTAAAAGAGCAGTCATGTCGTGTGTGTCGGATCGGTTGGACGGTCGGGCGAACCTGCTTAGTTTGCTCGGAGACATAAGAAAACGTGGAAATAGTAGGTAGAAGCTTTTTGTAAAGGTTTTCAAACTTCAATGCGTCCAGTCGAAAACTAATCATTTGGATTTGGGATAGCAAAGAAAACCTCTGGTATTTTACACAAATACTATTAAATGAAATCAACATCATAAACATTGTTTTGTTAGCCAAAAGGTTAATTGCACCAAGTCAGTAAAGCAGACCAGGCCTCTAGTCCCGTAAGACTGGAGGCCATTTTTATAAAATATTCAGGAGGAGGTGAGAGTATGGGATTGTCGTATGCGCAAGAATATAGTTGTCGTGACCATTTTCGGCAGAGAGCTTTTGAGCGCTTTGGCGTAGATGATCAGCACCTGAACAGGTGGATCAATCAACACCTCCCCTCCCTCTCTCCTTATGATAGCAATGTGGTTCAACCAGCTAACACGGAAGCCTATGTAGCCAATGATGGTGTTATCTTTGTCTGCAATATCAAAAGTCGGGAATTCATCACTTGTTTTAAGGCGGTCAATTACCAAGAATCTAAGGAGGAAGAGGAAGCATATACGGACATTCATGAAAGCAATGTCGCTTCCTTCAAAAAAGATGTGAACCACCTAGTCAATCGCTACCGACTCAAGGAAGCCAAAGAACTGTTTGAAAACATTGGGGAGGACTTGGATGACTTTTATCACCTGTCCCAAGCGGTCAAGAACGGCCAATTGAGCGAGCGAAATAGTAAGCGCCTAGAGGAATTGTTAGGCAAGTTTCATGTGATCAAGGCAGCCATGCGGATCATTGAAAATAAACGGGGAGATTACCATCTTTAGGGTCTTTTCCCCCTAAAAGTAGGCGCCTAGAAGCTTTCTCATCTAATTTAGATGGGAAGGCTTTTTTGGCTGTGGAAAGCTTTTTGAAAAAAAGAGAAAAAAATTGTATAATAGAGTGGATATGCAAGTATTTGCAAAGCTGTAATTCGACTTGGGTTACCAAGGACCGTAAGTATTAAAATAATCACACTAAAGGAGACAACAGTGAGTAGTATTAAATTAGTCACTCTTGGCGGTGTTCGAGAAAATGGGAAAAATCTCTACGTTGCCGAAGTGAACGATTCAATTTTTGTCTTGGATGCAGGTTTGAAGTATCCAGAAAATGAGCAACTTGGGGTGGATGTCGTCATCCCTAATATGGACTATCTATTTGAAAATAAGGACCGCATTGCGGGTGTTTTCTTGACCCATGGTCATGCGGATGCCATTGGGGCCTTGCCTTATCTTTTGGCGGAAGCGAAAGTCCCTGTATTCGGGACAGAGTTGACCATTGAGTTGGCCAAACTCTTTGTAAAAAGCAATGATAGTGTGAAGAAATTCAATGACTTCCATGTCATCGATCAAAATTCTGAAATTGACTTTGGAGATGCCGTCGTCTCCTTCTTCCAAACAACTCACTCCATCCCTGAAAGTATTGGGATTGTGATTGGTACTTCTGAGGGCAATATCGTCTATACAGGAGACTTTAAATTTGACCAAACTGCAAGTGAGTCGTATGCAACTGATTTTGCCCGCCTAGCTGAAATTGGACGTGAGGGTGTCCTTGCGCTCTTGAGTGATTCAGCCAATGCGGATAGTAAGATTCAAGTTGCTAGTGAGCAAGAAGTGGGCGATGAGATCCTGGACACCATTGCGGACTGGGATGGTCGTGTCATCGTGGCGGCGGTAGCCAGCAACCTCTCACGGATCCAGCAGGTCTTTGATGCTGCGGCTGAGACTGGCCGTCGAGTGGTCTTGACAGGGTTTGATGTGGAAAACATCGTCCGGACAGCTATTCGCTTGAACAAATTGTCTCTTGCCAACGAAAAACTCTTGATCAAGCCAAAAGAAATGAGCCGTTTTGAAGATCATGAATTGATCATTTTGGAAACAGGCCGGATGGGTGAGCCGATCAACGGTTTGCGCAAGATGTCTATTGGCCGTCACCGCTATGTGGAAATCAAAGATGGGGACTTAGTCTACATCGTTACAACACCATCTATTGCTAAAGAAGCTGTGGTGGCTCGTGTGGAAAACATGGTCTACCAAGCAGGTGGCATTGTCAAATTGATCACGTCAAGCTTGCGTGTATCTGGTCACGGAAACGCACGGGACTTGCAGTTGATGATCAACCTTCTTCGTCCTAAATATCTCTTCCCGATCCAAGGGGAATACCGCGAATTGGATGCCCATGCGCGGGTAGCGATGGAAGTCGGTATCTTGCCTGAAAATATCTTTATTCCAAAACGCGGAACTGTGATGGAGTACGAAAAGGGGGACTTTGTCCCTGCTGGTAGCGTCTCAGCTGGAGATGTCATGATCGATGGGAATGCCATTGGTGATGTGGGGAATATTGTCCTTCGTGACCGCAAGGTCTTGTCAGAAGACGGGATCTTTATCGTGGCGATCACAGTGAATCGCAAAGAGAAGAAAATTATTTCCAAAGCGCGCGTGCACACCCGTGGTTTTGTCTATGTTAAGAAGAGTCGGGATATTCTTCGTGAAAGTTGCGAATTGGTCAACCAAAGCGTTGAAGACTATTTGGCACAAGACAGCTTTGACTGGGGTGAGTTAAAAGGTTTGGTACGTGACAACTTGTCTAAGTTCTTATTTGAACAAACCAAACGCCGTCCAGCCATCCTACCAGTTGTGATGGAAGTGAAATAATAGAAGAAATGGAAACGCTTGGCAGCCAGAGGCTTGCCGAGTGTTTTTAACAGTAGAAAGAGGAAATCAAATGGCAGTTATGCAGATTGAGTATTATTCAGAAGTCTTGAAGATGGAGTGGGGTGTTTCCGTCCTTTATCCCGATGCATCGCGCGTGGAAGATCCAGCGGATACAGATATTCCAGTCCTTTATCTTTTGCACGGGATGAATGGGAACCACCACTCCTGGTTGAAACGGACCAATGTGGAGCGCATTCTTCGAAATACCAATCTGATCGTGGTCCTACCCAATACCAATAATGGCTTTTACACAGATACCCAGTATGGCTACAATTACTACACGGCCATTGCGGAGGAATTGCCAGAGACTCTTTCTCGCTTCTTCCCTAATATGACCAAGAAACGGGAGAAGACCTTTATTGCTGGTCTATCCATGGGTGGCTATGGATCGATGCTCTTGGCTCTCAAGACAAATCGTTTCTCCCATGCGGCTAGTTTTTCCGGTGCTCTGAGTTTCCACGATAGAGACCTTGAAAACAATGACTTGGAGCAACCAGCTTTTTGGAAGGGGATCTTTGGAGAGATTGAGGATTGGACGACCAGTCCCTATTCGCTGGAGACTGCTGCTAAGAAGTTTTCAGATAAGAAGACCAAACTCTGGATCTGGTGTGGGGAGCAGGATTTCCTTTATGAGGCCAATAATTTTGAAGTCAAGGAATTAGAAAAGTTAGGTTTGGATGTCACCTATACCCACAGTCCAGGCAAGCACGAATGGTTCTACTGGGAACGTGAGTTGGAGCACTTTTTACAAACCCTGCCAATCGATTTTGAATTAGAAGAACGGTTAAAATAAGATACAAATAGATTGGATATGGAGGCTGGGACAAAAGTCCTAGCCTCTCAATTATTTTTGGATTGTCGAGCAAGACGCAGTGGTTGAGTGGGCTCTACTACGCTGATTTCATCAGCTTTTACAGCCCTACTCAACTGTGCGGAGGTGG
>NZ_JAQFJJ010000036.1:0-4545 GCF_030440005.1 Streptococcus sp. SP1 | reverse complement strand
CTTTAGTTCCTGCTTTACCTGTAAGGTCTGTATCGACTACTGGTTTCGCTGGAGCTGTTGTGTCAGTTGCCTTAGCTGGATCACTTGCATCTGAAGTGTTGCCTGACGCATCTGTAGCTTTCGCTGTCACATTACCTACTGGAATATCAACCGTTGGTGTGATTGTAGCTTTACCATTGGTATCTGCTGTACCTTCACCAATCTTGTTGCCATCTTTATCGTAGAGGGCAACAGTTGATCCTGGTTCTGCACTCACTTCAACTGGGTCTTTAGTTCCTGCTTTACCTGTAAGGTCTGTATCGACTACTGGTTTCGCTGGAGCTGTTGTGTCAGTTGCCTTAGCTGGATCACTTGCATCTGAAGTGTTGCCTGACGCATCTGTAGCTTTCGCTGTTACATTACCTACTGGAATATCAACCGTTGGTGTGATTGTAGCTTTACCATTGGTATCTGCTGTACCTTCACCAATCTTGTTGCCATCTTTATCGTAGAGGGCAACAGTTGATCCTGGTTCTGCACTCACTTCAACTGGGTCTTTAGTTCCTGCTTTACCTGTAAGGTCTGTATCGACTACTGGTTTCGCTGGAGCTGTTGTATCTTTAGTTACAAATTCTGATAATGGTTTTTTATCTGTAGAACCATCTTTATAGGTTACAACAAGATTGTTTCCATCTTTTTCTACTTTATCAACAACTTTTGAAGCATCTTCTACTTCTTGACCTTTTTTGTCAGCTAAACGTGCATCTGGATTGTTTTGAGAATATTCAACTTTAACTTTCTCTTTAATTTTTTCAAACTCTTTATCAGTAACATTGTTAGCATTTGATACGATTACTTTATCTGCTTCTGATGGAGTTTTGATATCATATTTCTTAGTTTGTGCTTTTAATACGAAAGTTACTGCACCTGGGTCAGTTAGATATGTACCAACAATTTCTCCATTATTTTTAGTTTTGGTTGCATTATTAGAAATCTCTGCACCATCAGTATCAGTTGCAGTGGCAAAACGAGTTACAAGATCTAATGAATCTGATTCTGTTTTTGGTAATCTATTTTCAGCAATACCAGAAACTTGTCCTGTTACTTTGATTTTTGCTGGGGTATTTGTTTCAGAATTGATAGCTGTTACAGTGTAACCCCATTCGTTATCTTGTTTATCTGGATTACCATCAATATTATTTAAGGCAATATTTCCACCTTTTCTTAATGACGCTGATTTTATTTTTCCAGAATCATCGTTAAAGGTAATATCAACGTCAGCTTCTTCTCCAGTATAAAGATAAACTTCTTTTTTGTTTGGAGCTGGATCTGAGTATGGAATCTCTACTGTTGGAGCCTCGTTTTGACGTGCAGGATTTACAACTACAGTAACTTCAATCTCACCTGACTCTTTACCTTGGCTATCAACAGCTTTATACTTAACTGTATAAATGCCTAGGGTATTTGTATCAACTGTCTTGGTTGCTGCGTTACCGTTTACTGAAACAACTTCAGCATGAACCTTATCACCTAGTGTTGCTTGAGCATCATCTTCTTTATCTGCTACTGTCACAAGAGATGCAAGGTCAAGTTGATCACCTTGTTGAACAGTTTTTTTGTTTCCTTCAACAGCTGATGCAATAGTTGGAGCTTGGTTTTCTACACCGCGTGGTTGCCAGCCAGCCACACTTGAGAAGCCACCTTCTACCACGTTTGAGATAGATGATACTTCTGTACCTGCAATCTTATCAGCCATTGTAAAGACGATCGTATCTTCAAACTTCCCGTGTTCGTAAGATTTGACAGTTGCCTTATCTGACTTCTGTGACACCCATGCAGCTGAGAGATTATCACGTTTGACTGGAATCTCAACTGTTTGGCCTGCAGTATTTGTATAGCGCAAGTAAGCAATCCCTGCATCGTGAGGAACCTTAAGAGTCACCTCTTTTTGCCCTGCAATAACAGCATCTTGATTAGTAGACAAGCTTGAAGGTTCAACTGTTGTCACACCGACAGATACTGGTACTGTACGACGGCTACTTTCAGTTCCATTGACGGTTTGACTCACCTGTACTAGTTGACGTGGTTTAATAGTTGTACCATCACCTTGGTTGTTGTTCAAGGCTGTTGGAAGCTCACCTGTAGTCCAGTTTCCATTATTATCAACAGTGACATTGCCGATATTTTGCTCCTGACCATCAATATACAGTTTAATTTTAGCACCAGGAGTTCCTGTCCCTGAAAGAGTGCTTGATGTTGAAGCTACTGTCTGAACAGGAACATTGACAGAGGTATTAGTCAAGTTTGGAGTTACGTTTGGTGTTGCAACTTGACTAACCAATTCCTTGTCGTACTTACCTGAGACAGCAAACCAGTTGAACCTTGGTAAGTTCCCTGATGATTGAACACCTGCGAGATAAGAAATTGTTTGAGATGGATCTTCAACTACAGTACGGTATCTGATGGTAAACTTACGAATTTGTGAGTAAATACTTGTTTGAAGAACATAAACCTGCTTGCTATCTCCCATAACACCACTGAGACCATCTACCTTGTTGTAATCACTACCAACAGTGTTTTTGACACGCATTTCAAGTTTATTACCATCATCTATGAATTGTTTCCCTTCTGCACCTGGCGCACCATCTCCATTATTCCAAGTATAGCGATTCATATAAATTCCGTTATAGTCAGTGACAACATTATAAGGATTCGATACATTTTTAGGGATTGTAAAGTACCAATAGCCTCCTGGTTTATCATACTGGGCCTCATTAAAAGTTACAGTCCACTCTAATACCGGACGTCCTTGACCAGATGGATCAGTCGCAACTGTCTTACCGTTTACAACCTCGTAGTCATCCAACTGCCTATACTCTATATTAGCACGTTCAGTTGGATTCCCACCATTAAGCGTGGCTTGTCTATTTTTGTAAACGTACTTAATATCCTTTCCTTCCATAGAACGCTCTTGACCCGCTGCTCGACGGCTTCTAGTCTTAGGTTCAGTAGCTGAAACTTCCTCTTTAGGTGCACCTTTGACAGTCTGTTCTGCTGTCAAACTCGCAGTTGAACCATCTACAAAGGTAACCACTACGGTACCGTCTTCATGAACTTGAACATCAGTCGCTGTAGGATTCACTCCCTTCACAGCTTCAACTACATTTGCCTTTTCCTCATCAGTCAATGCCGAAGAATCCGCAACCACTGTCAAGGAAGGGAACTGTACTCCTTCTGCTTCCTTAGTTTTTTCTGTAGTAGTTTCTGATTCTTCCTTATCTTTTTCCACTTGTTCTTTAGCCACTGCTGTTGCTGTAGTTGCTTCTACAGCTGGTGCTGCATAAGTTACATTCTCTTCGGAAACATCTGGTTTAGTCCCCTCTGTTGTAGAGCCAGCTTCTGCTGTATCTGCTTTAACTATTGGAGTCGTCAAAGTTGCTCCTACTACCAAAATAAGCGAGCAACCAAATAAGAAGTGTTTCCCCTTTTTAATCATCCGCCAATTTTTTTGTTCTGTATTTCTCCTATTAAAATACATTTAAACATCTTCTTTTTACTATATAGTGCATTTTCGCAATTAAATTATATTATAAAATATAAATTTTATCAAACAAAATATGCCTAAAATGTCTAGATTAAGAAATTGAAGGGAATTTTTGTGAAAATGTTGTTTAATACTATTAACTAAACTAAAATAAATATACAAAAAGATAATAAATATTTTTTAAACATCACATAGGACATCTGACAAAAACAAAAAAAGACAAATACCAAAAATGATATTTGTCTTAACAGGCTCAATTATTTCTGTAGTGGGGAAAACCACTGTAGGAATGACGGAGTCTATTTTGTTGTAGATAACAACGAGAAAAGAGGAAAATCATACGATTTCCTCATTTCTCAAATAGATACATCTAATCTATCAGGTTATTTACTCTTCATCTTTTCTTTTTTTTGAGATTAGTAAACCACCTGTTAGAGCAGATAGGATTGCCAAGCCAATTGATGCTACTGATTGTTCTTCACCTGTATTTGGAAGTTCTCCAGATTCAGATTTCTTAGAAGAAATAGTTGCTACTCGTCTTTGGCGAACAGGTTGAACCTTGATTAAATCTAGTTCAGATTTATCAGCTAATGTAGTACCACCTGCCTTAACTGGGTTCACAACTGGCGCTGTTGGCGCTGTTGTATCTTGAAGTTTTCTAAAGATATGAGTTACAGTACCTTCAGTTTCATCAGTTAGAGTTCTAACAAATACATAACCATCAATCTCACCATGTTCAAACGCTTCATTAGATTCACCTAATTCAGATGGAGCTTTTGCATCTGCTGGTTTCAATTCATTACCATCTTCATCAACCCATTTAGTAATGATTAATTTCGGCAAATCAAATGAATCTGGTAATTCACCTTTTTCTGAAGAATAGACCGTCTTAGCGCCTGTAAGAGTTGCTGTTGTACCATCTGGGAACGTTACGGTTGTGTCACCATTCGCTGATACTTCCGCTTGTGCTCCTGGGTTCGCTGCTTCTACTGCGGCTTTAACGGCATCTTTTTCTGGTTGAG
>NZ_JAQFJJ010000035.1:0-4725 GCF_030440005.1 Streptococcus sp. SP1 | reverse complement strand
CAAGACGCAGTGGTTGAGTGGGCTCTACTACGCTGATTTCATCAGCTTTTACAGCCCTACTCAACTGTGCGGAGGTGGGACGACGAAATCGAATTCTAACGAATTACCGATTTCTGTCCCACTCTCTAGCATGCAGACAAACTATTTCTACATCAAACAACCTAAGTGATACTAAAAAATTAAAATCAATCGTTACTATTCGACTCATGCAAACATACTCTGAAACTTTCTGCGGTGAGAAACGTTTCTAAAATGAGTTTGTAGATTAGTAAAGCCTCTAGGTAAAATACAGTAGCTGATTGAACTCTTCTCTCGCTTAATCAGCTTGGAAGAATTCTAATCAGCCTTGTGGGGGTAGGACGACAAAGCGCCATGAACGATATCGCTTCTGTCCTACTCCCTATTTTGACTGTATCTGCCACGCCCTTTGTATCTTAGCGGAATGCGGCAGGACGAAGGTGGATCGATACCATCCACCTGAGGAGTTAGTGAGTCGTGTAGGTAAGGTACCATAGTACTTGCCGTTACACGAATTGAACACGCCCTAAATGCTGTGTGAAAAACGCCAACTATACTAGTACTAACTTCCAGACACAGTAGCTGGTTGAACTCTTCTCTCGCTTAATCAGCTTGGAAGAATTCTAATCAACCTTGTGGGGGTAGGACGACAAAGCGCCATGAACGATATCGCTTCTGTCCTACTCCCTATTTTGACTGTATCCGCCACGCCCTTTGTATCTTATTCTTTCTCAAACAATTGATAGTAGTCTGCGATGGTCATTTGGGCTTTTTCTTCTTGACTGAGGTCTTGGACGATGTGCCCGTCTTTCATCACAATCAAGCGATTTCCATATTTCAAAGCATCTTCCATGTGGTGGGTGATCATAAGAGCAGTAAGAGCGTCTTGTTTCACAAACTGATCCGTCAAGGTCATGAGGGCCTGACTCGTTTTTGGATCCAAGGCTGCAGTGTGTTCGTCTAGAAGCAAGAGTTCTGGACGTTTCAGTGTCGCCATCAACAGACTCAAGGCTTGTCGTTGCCCACCCGATAGAAACTCAACGGCTGTATCGATATGATTTTCCAAGCCATTGCCGATCTTAGCAAGGACTGTTTGAAACTCTTCTTTATAGCTGGCCAAGTGACGCGGGATCAAGCCACGTTTTTCTCCACGAAACTTCGCTACCAATAGGTTTTCCGCTACTGTCATGCGAGGCGCTGTGCCCATTTTAGGATCTTGAAAGACCCGCGATAAGTACTTAGCTCTTTTTTCAGGAGAATAGTTGGTTACATCTTCCCCCAAAATATAAATCTTCCCACTGCTCACCGGAAGCGTCCCAGCAATAGTATTAAAGAGGGTTGATTTTCCAGCTCCATTGCCCCCCAAAATTGTGATAAAATCATGCTCTCGAATTTCCAAGGAAACATCATCCAGAATGACTTTTTCTTCATTCATCCCATTGCTCACAGTTTTGGTTACATTTTTTAATTCTACAATCGCTGTCATTTACTGAATTTCGCTCCTTTCATGATTTTTCCCTTAAAGGTTGGAATCATCAGGCAGATTGCTAGGATCAAGGCACTGAAAATCCGGATATAGCTGGTATTGATACCAAGCGCAATCACAGCCCAAATCAAAAATTGGTAGGCGATCGATCCGACTGCGACGCTGAGCAAACGCTCCGTCAAGGTGACATTTGAAAAAAGAACTTCCCCGATAATGAGACTGGCAAGTCCAATAACGATGACACCAATCCCACGTGAAGCGTCGGCATAACCTTCTTGCTGGGCCATCAGTGCACCAGAGAGGGCAATAATTCCATTTGAAATCACCAAACCCATCAATTCCATCCGGTCGGTATTGATCCCGAAACTTTTAGCCATGTCAGCATTGTCACCTGTCGCGATATAGGCTTGACCCAAACGTGTGTCCAAGAAGAAGATCAAACCAAGGATCACAAGCGTTACGAAAATCAAGCCAATCAAAATTTCACTTAAACCTCCAGCAAAGGGAAGATAATCTTGAATTTTTTTATAACCCAAGAGTCCCAGATTGGCCCGTTGCATGACAAATAGAATAACCGAGTTACAAGACGTCATCACAAGAATTCCTGACAAGAGTGTCGGGATTCTCCCTTTTGTATAGAGAAGACCCGTCGCAAGTCCTGCCAAGCATCCTGCACCAATAGCAGCAAGCGTCGCAATCAGTGGATTGACCCCCTTGGTAATCAAGGTAACCGCCACCGCTCCTCCAAGCGGAAAGGAACCTTCAGTTGTCATATCTGGAAAATCTAGAATTCGGAACGTCATAAAGATTCCTAACCCTAAAATGGCCCAAATCAAACCTTGTGAAACAATTGAATTAATCATAGTTTCTCCCTTCGATAATAGTAGTTTAATTGTAACATAAATATGGAGGAGAACCTATAGCTTTGGAAGAATTAATTCTAATCTGTGTTCTAACTTTCTAAAATTCATTTTTCTTTTTCAGTCGATTCGAACAAACTATCTCACCGGCGTCGTAGCGATCAATAGAAAAAAACGAACGATAGGTACCTTGCCTTTGTGAAAACCAAGGTTTTTCATTCGTTTTTTCTATCATCAAGTTTGATCTTTGGAAGTATTTCTAGTCGCTTTGTTTCCTATCTTGCTCTACGACAATAAGGGTGTGAAGTTCTTCCACTCCAAACCCTACTGTTATTCCAATTTCAAGTGGATTCATTCCCCTTGTTGCCGACAGTTTGATCTTTCAAATTGCTGTACTAGTATACTGTTTTCTCAATTTTAAGTCAATGAAATTCTACTGAAACAAGTAACAGAATTATTTCTGATATATTTCACACTTCTATTTTCATGGGTTTTCTACTTCTATAATAGATAAACAAAGAGGCTTGCTCTCTCAAGCAAAGCCTCTTCATTTTTGAACTAAAATGGTCACCTCATCAACAAGCTTGCTGATGTCACCTCCATTTTAGTCTTCGTGTTTTTTGCGTTTTGCAAGTCCCGCAAGTCCGACCATACCAAGTGCCACACCTAACAATGTAGCAGAAGCTGATTGTTCTTCACCAGTAGAAGGAAGTTCTGGTGCTGGCGGTGTTACCGGTGGTGTTGGCGGTGTCACCGGTGGTGTTGGTGGTGTCACCGGTGGTGTTGGCGGTGTCACCGGTGGTGTTGGTGGTGTCACCGGTGGTGTTGGTGGTGTCACCGGTGGTTTCGGTGGAATTACCTTGTTGTTAAACTCAGTATCTTCAGGCATTTGTGAAGTAAGAGTCAACACTTTACCTTCCTTAGTTACAGTAACTCCAACAGTCGCTACCATCTTATCGTACTCAACTCCAGCCTCTGTACCTTTCACTTCTTCTACGTGATAGATATATGTACCTTCTTCGCCACGTTTGAACTCAAGAGCTGAGAACTTGATCTTACCTTCAGCATCGTTGCTTACGGTTTCAATCACGTTACCATCTTTGTCTTTCAATACGAAGCTGAATTCACCAGCTTTCAACGCACGACCTTCCAATTTCTTCGTGAAGTTGAATTCAACTTTCACTGGGATATTAACAACACGTTTCTCAGTTGGTTTTTCTGGTTTTTCAACTGATTTCTTAGTTGGATCATATTGGTGAACAATTTGAGAAGCTGTATTTTCAATATCTACACCTTCTTTAGCAGTTCCCTTGATACGTGCTGGAATATCAAACTTGTAGTAACGTCCAAATGCTAATTTAGCAGTGTCGATTACTTGAGTATTTTCTGCATCTCCAAGAGACTTAGTCAAGTCAGCCTTAGATGTAGCAGTAATGACACCATTCACAATTGAGATATCAAACTTAGCTGTTACATCTTCACCAGTTACCGAATCATAAGCTTTAATATCAGCCACATTAACATCCAAGTTTTCGCTATCATATTTATCGGTAATACCAACAGATTGAATATAATGTGCTTCTGTGAATTTAGTTGTATCCAACCATACTTGGTAAACAACCTTATCACCTTTATGGAGTGTTTGGGTATTGATATTTTGCTTTTCATTATTATCAACTTTGTCCACATATGGATCTTTGTTGGTATCAGCTACTTTATCAGTCAACTCTTTATCATCATCAAGAAGTTTATTTCCAGTGATATCAAATTTCTCTTCATTAAGAATATATTTCTCTGGATTGAACTCAGGAGTTTCTGGTGGAGTTACAACGTTGTTGAACTCTTTATCAACGATATCGCCTACAGTCGCGATCAGAACTTTAGCTGTTCCGTCGTGTTTAACTGTGACTGTCACATTCGCTTTCATAGTGTCGTATGTAACGGTTGCGTCGCTTCCTTTAACTTCTTCTACTGTGTAGTTGTGTACGCCTTCTTGACCCTTCTTGAATTCAAGAGCTTTGAACTTAACGTTACCAGCCGCATCATTGCTTACAGTTTCAAGAGTATTACCTTCTGAATCTTTAAGAACGAAGCTGAATTCGTTAGCTTTCAGTTCACGACCTTCCAATTTCTTAGTGAAGTTAAATTCTACTGAGATTGGAACACTGTTGACACGTTTTTCAGTTGGTTTGTTTGGTTTTTCAACTTTCTTAGTAGTTGGGTTGTAATAGTTTACAACTTGTGCTGCCTTGTTTTCGATATCTGCACCAGCTACAACATCGTCTTTCACTGTTGCTGGGATATCAAATTTATAGTAGCGTCCAAACTCGAACTTAGTTGTATCAATGATTTGTGTATTTT
>NZ_JAQFJJ010000034.1:0-4957 GCF_030440005.1 Streptococcus sp. SP1 | reverse complement strand
CCACATAGTGTACATAGACATTACCCTTAGGTTCAGCTGGGGTTTCCTTCAATTTGTATACGTAGGTGACGTTCTTATCGCCTTCGATGACCTTACCGGTTGTTGGGTCGGTTGACTTGAGGTGACCCTCATCATCCACTTCTCCGACTGTGTAAGTTCCTGCTGGAACCAATTCATAAGTCTTGCCTTCGAATGCAATCTCTTGTGGGCGGTTGTCTACCACTGTGTCGTAGTCCTTATCCACCGGTTGAGCGTCTTCGTCGGTCACATCTGACTTGATGGTCTTGCCTTCTGTATCCACATAGTGTACATAGACGTTACCCTTAGGTTCTTCTTTCAGTTTGTATACGTAGGTGACATTCTTATCGCCTTCGATGACCTTACCGGTTGTTGGGTCGGTTGACTTGAGGTGACCCTCATCATCCACTTCTCCGACTGTGTAAGTTCCGGCTGGAACCAATTCATAAGTCTTGCCTTCGAATGCAATCTCTTGTGGACGGTTGTCTACCACTGTGTCGTAGTCTTTATCCACTGGTTGAGCGTCTTCGTCGGTCACATCTGACTTGATGGTCTTGCCTTCTGTATCCACATAGTGTACATAGACATTACCTTTAGGCTCTTCTTTGAGCTTATAGATGTAGGTAACATTCTTATCTTCTTTAGCAACTAGACCAGTTGTAGGATCAGAAGACTTGAGGTGACCCTCATCATCTACTTCACCGACTGTGTAGTTACCCGCAGGTACCAATTCGTAAGTCTTGCTATCTTTTTCGATTGTTTGCGGACGGTTGTCCACGACTGTATCGTAGGTCTTATTAATTGGTTGCGCCGCTTCATCTGTGACGGAAGTTTTCAGCTCATTACCCTCAGTATCCTTATAATGAACGTAAACATTACCAGTAACATCTGATTTGCGGTAATAGTGCGTTACATCTGTAGAAATTTCTTTAATGGATGGAAGAGAATAGTTATTAAAGAATGATGGGTAGCCAGAAGCCTTATCCCCTGGTGTGTTCCCACCAATGATGTTGGAAGTATTGTTTCGAACAGGATCTACATCTGCTGAGAATTGCGGTGAATCTGTAAAGGCATCCCCAGTAGCCTTATTGTACCAACCACTCAAACGCACATTCCCGTTTCCACCATCCGTATAAGTTGCAACTTTAAGATGGTATTTCCCATCCTTACTGTCAACATATCCGACCTCTTTCGGTTCAGTTGCTGTTCCAGCAGGTGTTGGCTTACCTCCTGGCTTAACCGGGTCTGAAGTATACAACAAAGTATAGTTGGTTAAGTCTAGCGTATTTACATCCGTTGATGGATTATACGACGCCACTTTTGATGGGTCTAAAGCATATAATTTAACAACAGATGTTCCGTCTTTATCGACTTGCTCTACAATCCGTTTGACGTAGTAGTGAGCACGTCCACCTTGGAGTTCCAAGTATTTAGCTCCGACACCACCTAGAGAACCGGTCATATCCTTTTCAGCATCCGTACGTACAAACTCGTAGCCTTCAAATTCACGCGGATTCGATGCCTTGTAGTCTTGGCTTTCAATACCAGTTTGGCTGTATGAAGCCAATTCTTCATTCGTACCCTCTACTTTATAGTAGGTGGTATGGGTTACTTTTTCAGTTGGGATAACTGTTTGAACATTCGGTTTTGTTTCCCCAACATTTCCTGGTTTAGTCGTATCACGAATTTGAAGAATGTGGTGTTTATATTTATCATCAGAAGTTGGACCAGCTTCACGGTTATTGGTCCAAGTTCCTAGGATTTGCGAAGATTCCCCAGTAGTATAATCAAATTGAGGGGCATAAGTAGGATTTTCATTCACCAAGGTCTTAAATTGGAAAGTTGACTTGGCAGTCAAATCCAAGGTTTCGACTTCTTTACCAGTAGCTTTTTCAACCAAACGAGCATGAACAGTTGGTGTCTGAGTTGTTCCAACAGCAGAACGATCTACTGAGAAGGTTACATAATAGCCACCATTGCTATAGGTAAGACCACCTTGATTTGCCGGACCTTGCCAGTTTTGAAGATCCCAAATAGAATAGGTATAGCGGTCAGCATTTGGATCCAATTGATAAGTTGCATTGTTCCATGTTGGGTCATCAATAGAAGCACCATTTGGCTCTTCCATTGTTGGAGTTACTGATGGGGCTGTCAAGGTAGTTGAAGTTGAAAGTGCATCTAACTGAGCAGAAATTGCTGGTGCACCATTAACAGTTGTATTTCCATTAAAGCCTGCAGCCTTCAAGGTTACCATCATATCATCTACTGACTTGTTCAAGCGTTCTCGTTGTTCAGCATATGATTGTGGTTTTACTTCAGAATTGCTCGAAGTTTCTTTTGTTGGCAATTCAGCTTGAACTTTTGCAACAGCCTCTTTGATAGCAGCTTTCTGCTCTTCATTTTGATGGTTGGAAGCATATTTTTCTGCTATTTGATTCAATAAAGCTGCTTCAGAAGCATTTTGTTCCAAGATTGCTTTATCATCCGATGCTACAGTACTTTCGACCACTTGGGATGAACTTGCTGCTTGAGCTTTTGTTTCTGTAGCAGTTTCATTTTGAGGGACTGAGACTTCTTTCGAACCTTCTTCAGTCAATGGAGCTGCTTCAGGTGAAAGGGATGGAGCACTCACTGCTGCAGAGGAAGAAACGACTTCGTTTCCTACTTCATCCGCAAACGTAGTAGTTGCAACTGTAGTAGCACTTAAAAGAGCCGTTGCTACTACGATCCCTTTTAAGAGGTGACGGCTCTTAGCAGAAACAGCGTCTTCACGAACCTCAGCAACAACCGTCTCTTCGACTTGACCTCGGATCACTTTGAGCAAACCAAAGTTTGAAGTAGCTGCACGCAACCAGTTCTTACCTGACTTGATCAACTTGAAACGAGTCACTCGATCAGTTTCACGGAATTCTCCGTTTGAACGTTTAAAAATCATTTGATTCTCCTTAATTTTTATTTTCGCCTATATTATACCTTTTTCCTGTACTTATGCAAGCGTTTTAATGTTTATCAAGTTTATCATCAGGAAATAGCGTTCTGAAACCATTCAAACGAACAAAAAAGCTACCCGAAGGTAGCTTTGATTTCTAATTAAAGTGAGTTAACATCCACTTTGATACCAGGACCTTGAGTAGTAGTCAAAGTCAAGCTAGTTACGTAAGTACCTTTAGCTGTAGCTGGTTTTGCTTTTTGGATTGTGTCGTTGAAAGCTTTAAAGTTTTCAACCAATTTAGTATCATCGAATGAAACTTTACCGATGATCGCTTGAACGATACCTGCTTTATCAGCACGGTAAGTGATTTTACCACCTTTAGACTCTTCAACTGCTTTCGCAACATCCATTGTTACTGTACCAGTTTTAGGGTTTGGCATCAAGTTACGTGGTCCAAGGACACGTCCAAGACGTCCAACAAGAGCCATCATGTCAGGTGTAGCGATAACAACGTCGAAGTCCAACCAACCATCGTTGATTTTCGCAACAAGGTCATCTTCACCTACGAAGTCTGCACCAGCAGCTTTTGCTTCTTCAGCTTTTGCACCACGTGCAAATACAAGTACGCGAGCTGTTTTACCAGTTCCGTTTGGCAATACCATTGCACCACGGATTTGTTGGTCAGCTTTTTTCACGTCGATGTTCAAGTTGTAAGCAACTTCTACAGTTGCGTCAAATTTTGCAAAATTAGTTTCTTTTGCAAGAGCTACAGCTTCTTCTACGCTGTATGCTTTTGTGCTGTCGATTTTTTCAAGTGCAGCACGAAGTTGTTTGCTTTTTTTAGCCATTTTATCTTTCTCCTTGTAATGTGGTCATATCGATTTTCATCTCCCACGTCACTCGTCTCATGATCAAGTGTATTGCGGGCAAATAGGATTGTTACAATTAGTCAGTAACAGTGAATCCCATAGAACGAGCAGTACCTTCGATCATACGCATTGCAGACTCAATGTTTGCAGCGTTCAAATCTGGCATCTTAGTTTCAGCGATTTGTTGTACTTGTGCACGAGTTACAGTTGCAACTTTCGTTTTGTTCGGTGTACCTGAACCTTTTTCAACACCTGCAGCTTTTTTCAAAAGAACAGCAGCTGGTGGTGTTTTTGTAACGAAATCGAATGATTTGTCTTCATAAACCGTGATAACAACTGGGATGATCATACCAGCTTGATCAGCTGTACGAGCGTTAAACTCTTTAGTGAATCCCATGATGTTGATACCTGCTTGACCAAGCGCTGGACCAACCGGTGGAGCTGGAGTAGCTTTACCAGCAGGGATTTGCAATTTTACAAGTTTTTCGACTTTTTTAGCCATTTCTTAAATCCTCCTTTGTGGTTTTGGCGGTAATTACAGATTTTTACCTCCCACAAGTATGCTTTGTGCATACCTTTCTATTATACACAATTTCTCTTTTTTTGCAAGAAAAAATTAAAATATAGTAAACTTTTTTTTCGTTTTATGATAGAATGAAGCTATGTTAATCAAAGTTGCTTCTGTATTATTTATTTTTTTAACGCTGATTCTGAGCGGCATCATTGTTCACCTCTTTAAACTCCAAAAAAGAGGATGGCGATCTACCGATATTGCCTTTCCTTTATTTGCCTTGGAGTACTACCTGATTTCAGACAGCGCCTTTTACCACAGCCTCTTACCGCTGCTAGCCTTGAGTCTTTCGCTTTTGGCCTTGGGGCTAACGATTTATTTCTTAAAAAAGAAAAAGAGTTTTTATTATCCGAAATTTATCAAATACTTCTGGCGCGCTGGATTTCTGGTCACCTTCTTGCTCTATCTGATCTTAACCGCTAGTTTGTTTATCTAATACTGAAAAGAGGCTGGGACAAAAGTCCTAGCCTCTCAATTATTTTTGGATTGTCGAGCAAGACGCAGTGGTTGAGTGGGCTCTACTACGCTGATTTCATCAGCTTTTACAGCCCTACTCAACTGTGCGGA
>NZ_JAQFJJ010000033.1:0-5280 GCF_030440005.1 Streptococcus sp. SP1 | reverse complement strand
CAAGTGCATCAGAGTCCGCAAGTACTTCAGCGTCAATGAGTGCTTCAACAAGTGCCAGCGAATCCGCAAGCACAAGTGCATCGCAAAGTGCTTCGACAAGTGCAAGTGAGTCGGCAAGTACCTCAGCATCGCAAAGTGCTTCAACCAGTGCAAGTGAGTCGGCAAGTACGTCTGCATCAATGAGTGCTTCAACAAGTGCAAGTGAATCTGCAAGTACTAGCGCATCGCAAAGTGCTTCGACAAGTGCGTCAGAATCAGCAAGTACTAGCGCATCGCAAAGTGCTTCAACCAGCGCGTCAGAGTCAGCAAGTACGTCTGCTTCACAAAGTGCTTCAACAAGTGCAAGTGAATCTGCAAGTACTAGCGCATCGCAAAGTGCATCAACCAGCGCGTCTGAATCCGCAAGTACATCTGCTTCACAAAGTGCTTCGACAAGTGCAAGTGAGTCAGCAAGTACAAGCGCATCGCAAAGTGCTTCAACCAGTGCCAGCGAATCAGCCAGCACAAGTGCATCACAAAGTGCTTCAACCAGCGCGTCAGAGTCCGCAAGTACGTCGGCTTCAATGAGTGCTTCAACCAGCGCGAGCGAATCAGCAAGTACATCTGCATCAATGAGTGCTTCAACGAGTGCGTCAGAATCAGCAAGTACGTCTGCATCACAAAGTGCCTCAACTAGCGCGTCTGAGTCAGCAAGTACCTCGGCATCGCAAAGTGCTTCAACCAGCGCAAGTGAGTCAGCAAGTACTTCAGCATCACAAAGTGCTTCAACAAGTGCGTCAGAATCAGCAAGTACGTCTGCCTCACAAAGCGCATCAACAAGTGCCAGCGAATCCGCAAGTACGTCTGCATCAATGAGTGCATCAACCAGCGCGTCAGAATCAGCAAGTACGTCAGCGTCACAAAGTGCTTCAACGAGTGCATCAGAATCAGCAAGTACCTCAGCGTCACAAAGTGCTTCAACGAGTGCAAGTGAGTCGGCAAGTACCTCAGCCTCACAAAGTGCTTCAACAAGTGCTTCATTGAGTGCATCAACCAGTGCATCAAACTCTGTCATTACAAGTAAGGGAGAGCCTGCGATCCACTCTCTTGATAGCATTGATATTAATAGTGTTATTATCTCGGATTCTATTAGTGTGTCTGTATCTGATAGCATCTCTGCATCGCAAAGTGTCTCAACGAGTGCCTCAGCATCCGCAAGCACCTCTGCTTCAATGAGTGCATCGACAAGTGCATCAGAATCCGCAAGCACCTCTGCTTCAATGAGTGCATCGACAAGTGCATCAGAATCCGCAAGCACCTCTGCCTCACAAAGTGCATCGACAAGTGCATCAGAATCCGCAAGCACCTCTGCCTCACAAAGTGCTTCGACAAGTGCATCAGAATCCGCAAGCACCTCTGCCTCACAAAGTGCTTCGACAAGTGCGTCAGAATCAGCAAGTACCTCAGCTTCACAGAGTGCTTCAACGAGTGCGAGCGAATCTGCAAGTATGAGTGCTTCTCTAAGTACAAGTATTTCAGCTTCAACCTCAGCACAGTCGTCAGAGACACATGCGAAATTGCCACAAACAGGTGATCAGTCAGCTAATACAGCTGCCCTGGGACTTGGTCTACTAACAGGTTTAGTCGGATTGGGAGTTGTTGCTAAAAGAAGAAAAGATGAGGATGAAGATGGAGTAACTGGACAGTAGTGAAGTTAATTCACCTTTATTCTTCAGTACGAGAGAGGTTGGAAACAAAGTGTCCAACCTTCGATGACTAATAGTTATAAGTGATTGAAACACTGCTTCGAGGTAGTGGTGAGAACTTATAAAGAAAGTTTCTTTTAGCTATAATCTTATGCTATATAACCTTCAAAGGGGTGGGACTACGAACGAATTTAGTTTAAATTCGTTCAGTCTCACTCCCTTTTTATATATAATGGATATGATAAAAAGAAACTTTTAAAATAATAATTGAAGAACAAGTATTTCGAGGTAGTAAGATGTTGTTTTTTGAAGTATTCATCCAGTGTTTAATAGTAAATTGTGTGTTATAATGTTAGTCGTATTAATTGGAAAAGATTAATTTTTTCTAATCGGTTAAAATGTGGTTGGGATATGTATCTTCCTCCTCATTCTGTAATGTAGAAATTAAAAAAGGAAAAGCGCTTTGCATTTTCCACAAAAGAGGACATTATGACAGTATATAATATCAACCTGGGAATCGGTTGGGCCAGCAGTGGTGTCGAGTATGCCCAGGCCTATCGTGCCCAGTTGTTACGCAATATCCATGAACCAGCCAAATTTGTGTTTATGGATATGATCCTAGCCGATAATATCCAGCATCTAACAGAAAATATCGGTTTTAAAAATGATGAAATCATCTGGCTCTACAGCTATTTCACGGATATAAAGATAGCACCTACGACCTATACGATTGATCAGGTCTTAGCAGGATTTGCTGGAAAACCCACTCGTGAAGAAGTTGACGGTAAAATCAAGCGTTTCTTTTATGAGGACCAAGACAACTTTTTGACCTGCTACCTGCGAGAAGAAAACAGTCCCTATGTAGAACGTTGCGAGTATGTATCCAGAGGGATCTTGGTGAGAAAGGATTATTTCTCTTACACTCGTTACTGTACCGAGTACTTTATTCCTAAGAATAATCAAGCTACTTTGATTGAGCGTCGTTTTTATAATGAAGATGGAAGTGTTGCTTACAGCATGCAAATGGCGGATGGTCGTGAAGTCTACCGTTTTCCAGATCGTTTCCTAGTTGGTCGGCAAGAATTGATCCGTTACTTTATGCAGACCCTTCAATTGACCAAACAAGATTTGGTTATTTTAGATCGGGAAACTAATATCGGACAGCCTATCTTTGAAGAAGCCCAAAAAGCTCGCCTAGGTGTGGTTGTTCATGCAGAGCATTTTAGTGCCAATAATGTTGATGATCAGTACATCCTGTGGAATAACTATTACGACTACCAATTTACCAATGCAGACAAGGTGGACTTCTTTATTGTCGCTACTGATCGCCAAAAAGAAATCTTGGCAGAGCAGTTTGCCAAATACACCAACCATCGGCCAGCTATCTATACCATTCCAGTTGGTAGCCTTGCAAGTCTGCCACAAAATGAAAATCGCAAGCCATTCTCTATGATTACCGCCTCTCGCTTAGCTACTGAGAAACATATTGATTGGTTGATCCGAGCAGTGGTCTGTGCCAAAAAAGAGTTACCGGAGTTATCCTTTGATATCTATGGCAATGGTGGAGAAGAGGGGAAGTTGCGCTCTCTTATCGATGAATTGGGGGCGACAGATTATATCCATCTCAAAGGACATGCCAATCTTGAAGAGATTTATAAGAACTATGAAGTTTACCTATCTGCATCAACTAGCGAAGGCTTTGGTTTGACTTTGATGGAGGCTATCGGTTCTGGTCTTCCGATTATTGGTTTTGATGTTCCTTATGGCAATCAGACTTTTGTCACAGAAGGAAGAAACGGCTATCTGATTCCATCTTCTTCTGATCAAGTGGTGGATCATATTGCTTCTTCCTATGCTGAAAAGATTGTTTTGCTCTACCAAAATAAAGAGCTAGCGAATATGCGCCAAGCATCTTATACGCGTGCGGAAGACTTTTTGACCAGCCGAGTAGAAGAAGCTTGGTCTCAATTGATAGAAGAGGTGACACATGCTGAATGTATTTGATAGTTATTCTCGTGAGAGCCAAGATTTGCTTCATTCTATGCAGGAGTCTGGTTTTCATCATCCGACAGTCGTTCTAGAGCCAGATGGTTTCTTGCCAGACGGTGTAGAGTCTCCTTTCCTTTATTTCTTAGGACAGCCAGAAGGTGAAAAACGAGGACGTTATTTTAATGAAGTCCTAGTTCCAGATTTTTGGGAATTTTCTGGTGATAACAATATGGGGAAAGTGACTTATTATGGTCAGGAGAAGGCTCGTATTTATTATCATATAGCTTCTTATAAACGTATTGTTGAACGTGTAGAGTGGTTGGATGACAAAAGTCAAGTTGTGATAATCGAGCGCTATGATCAATACGGTCGCAAGATTGCTGTTACGACTTGTGATGGTCAAGGACAACCCTTAGTGACCACTTATTTGGAGGGAACGATTGAGCGCCTGACAGAAAATCATCAAACAGGTGATTTGATCTTAACCTTGCCTAATTCCCCTATGCAAATTTTCAAGAGTCGCTTAGATTATTTCATGTTCTATCTAGAATATAGAGGTTTTAATCTAGATAAAGTGATCTATAATACACTGGCCCTCTCCTTCAATGTCAGTCTACACTTGGGAAATAAAGGTGTTGAGGGGCATGATCTCTTAATTTGGCAGGAACCTCTTTATGATGAATTGCCTGGAAATATGCAGTTTATTTTATCTACTCCAAATTTGCGTACCAATAAAATTGTGATTCCTCAGAATAGCACCTACCAACGTGCTTTAGAATTAACATCATCAGAACAACACAGATTCTTTATGCCGTTGGGCTACATTTATGATTTTCAGGTTAAAGAAGATATTCGTAAGGATACCTTTGTCTTGACTAATTCTGATCAAATTGAGGCTTTAACGGAGCTAGTAGAGAAGTTGCCGGATGTTACTTTTAGAATTGCAGCGTTAACGGAAATGTCTCCAGTACTTTCTTCAATGGTCCGCTATCCTAACGTTGTTTTATACCAAAATATTAGTCAAGATCGAATCAAAGAATTATTGGTTCAGTCAAGTATTTATTTGGATATTAACCACTATGGCGAGGTACAAGGTATTGTTCGTAAAGCATTTGAACACCAGCAAGTTATTCTAGGCTTTTCACACACCTTACATGATCGACGTTATATTGCGCAAGAAAATATCTTTGAACAAGGAAAAGAAGCTGACTTTGTAGCGCGCATCCGGGAAATCTACCAATCTGTAGAGACATACAAAGAAGCTGTGGTTCAGCAAATTACCCAATCAAGTAGCATTGAACCAGCTGTTTTCCGAGCTCGTTTGCAAGAAGAAATAGGCATGCAAGTTGAATGATTAAAAGGAAGGAGGAATTTATGCTGTTTCTACAGGCTAATTCCTCCTTCCATTAGCATCGAATGTAATCAATGATGTAGAAAAATCACCGATACTAAAAAAGAAGTCGGATATTGTATGGCCCTCCAAAAAGAGAGTGGGACAGAAATCGGTAATTCGTTAGAATTCGATTTCGTCGTCCCACCTCCGCACAGTTGAGTAGGGCTGTAAAAGCTGATGAAATCAGCGTAGTAGAGCCCACTCAACCACTGC
>NZ_JAQFJJ010000032.1:0-6192 GCF_030440005.1 Streptococcus sp. SP1 | reverse complement strand
TTTGTGACGCACTTGTACTTGCTGATTCGCTGGCACTTGTTGAAGCACTTTGTGAAGCAGATGTACTTGCGGACTCAGACGCACTGGTTGATGCACTTTGCGATGCGCTTGTGCTTGCTGACTCTGATGCACTTGTTGAAGCGCTTTGCGATGCAGATGTACTTGCGGATTCTGATGCACTTGTTGAAGCACTTTGCGATGCACTTGTACTTGCTGATTCTGACGCGCTGGTTGAAGCACTTTGCGATGCGGATGTGCTTGCTGACTCACTTGCGCTTGTCGAAGCACTTTGTGAAGCAGATGTACTTGCTGACTCACTTGCACTTGTCGAAGCACTCATTGATGCAGACGTACTTGCTGATTCACTGGCACTGGTTGACGCGCTTTGTGACGCTGAAGTACTTGCGGACTCACTTGCACTTGTTGAAGCACTTTGTGAGGCAGACGTACTTGCTGATTCTGACGCGCTGGTTGAAGCACTCATTGATGCACTTGTACTTGCGGACTCACTTGCGCTTGTCGAAGCACTTTGTGAAGCGGAGGTACTTGCCGACTCACTTGCACTTGTCGAAGCACTTTGCGATGCGCTAGTACTTGCAGATTCTGACGCGCTGGTTGACGCACTTTGTGAAGCGGACGTACTTGCGGATTCTGATGCGCTGGTTGACGCACTTTGTGAGGCAGACGTACTTGCGGACTCACTTGCACTCGTTGAAGCACTCATTGACGCTGATGTACTTGCTGACTCACTTGCACTTGTCGAAGCACTCATTGATGCAGATGTACTTGCCGACTCACTTGCACTTGTTGATACGCTTTGTGATGCTGAGGTGCTTGCGGACGCTCTGGCGCTAGTTGAAGCACTTTGCGATGCGCTAGTACTTGCGGATTCACTTGCACTCGTTGAGGCACTTTGCGAGGCGGACTTATAGTCTGAATCCGACAAATCTGGAGTCACTGTATTTTGTGTTCCATCTTTGTAGGTAATCGTTACAGTTCCATTGCTATCAATATCATATGATTTAATACGGAAATCTGACGCAGGGTTAGACGCCTTCACTGCAGCAAGAATCTTATCAAGATCAGCTTGCATCAATGAAGTTAAATTAGAAACCTGGACAGCATCACTTGGCTTAATACCAGGGAATTTTTCGTTCAGTTTCCCTTGCGCTACTACAGCCGTCACTCTACCCGTATTATCTGATAAGTCTGTAGCATTAGTTCCACGAGTCCATTTGTTTTTATCGTTATATTGGACATTTTCTCCGTAAGTAGCAGTATACTCTAATACTTTTGGATTTGTTGCTGAAGCTTCAGTAGGAGTATCCTTAATGCCCGGTGCTGCATCATCTGAAGAATAACCTTCTTGGAAAATTCTATCTTTATCAGAAACACCATCATAAAGTTTCAGAGTTTTAATCTTACCACTATTATCTTTAGCAGTTAAAACAACTTTAATCTTGTCGCCTGCAAAGACTTCATAACCACTGACTCCTGGGCGAACATTGTTCTTAATCGTTTGTTTTTCCCATAGCCCCGTCTTATCATTCTTGACATAAAGTTCAAAGGTAGCTTCTGGTCTCTCAGTTTCCTTGGTAATGGTCTTCGTCGTTGTAGCTGAAGTTAAGTTTTCTGTTCCACCACTTGGAAGAGTTACTACTTTCTCTTGCTTAGCTGTCACCTCCCCTATTGGAAGAAGGCCATTATTCTCATCATAGGCCTGCTTTAAGTCAGTAGGATCAAATGTGACACTAGTATCAGTATTGTTCACTTCTTTAGTGAAAATATGTCCAGCTATTGTCAAGGTTACAGTTGATCCCGGTGTAACATTTGTTACAGTGATCGACCGGTTTGGTAAACCTCCTGTATTTGTCACTTGATCATCGGCGATTTGTGGTGCTTGTGGATTGACTGTGTAAGTAATTGGAACACGCTGTTTGACACGGACACCTGTGCCATCTGCTGGCAACTCAACTTCTACATCCTTAGTAAATCGACCAACAGTTGAAAGATCTGGTTCACCATTAGCCCATCTGAAATTCGTCTTATTTACATTATAATCAGGTGCACCTGTCACCTTTGTAATAGAATCTTTTGGATTTGCAACTATACGTTGATAGTTAGCATCATTTGTCTGAGATTGAGTAAAGACATAGGAGCGATTTGATTCAAACTTGTAAACATTATGTACAACATTCACAGTCTTGCTCAAAACTTTAGCTGCATCACTTTCTCCAAATCGACCAACTGGATAAGTAAAAGTAAAGTTATAAGTAAAGCTTCCCGCCTCAGCAGTGTTAATTGGTGAGGATTCTTGAGGAGAGCCTCCAGCTGTAGTCCATTTCTGACTAGCGCCTGAAGGGAAAGCCCCCCCCACTTGATATACATAATCATACCAAGCTGTCCCATTGTGTGGTGTTGTACCTTGAATATCATTGATCGGCTCTTTTGGTGCAATTGTTGCCATAGTGCTGTAATTGATAGTCACATCATCTGTAGAGCCATCTGAATATCTAACTGTTGCTACAGCTTTTTTGTTATTTCCATAACTTGTCGTATCAATCGGAGTCTTCCAAGTTACAGTCGCACCTTGTGGTAGCTGTTTCCCGCCTTCAAGCTGAACAAAATTAGTAGCGTTTGACAAATCATCTGCTGTCTCACCTATAAAAGTATAGACAGTTGAAGACTTGGACACAGCATTATACTTATCGGTCTGATTCTTGATATTAAATTTGACATAACCATTGTCAGTAATACCATTTTTTGCATGGTTACTATCAGCAGTATTACGGTCATCTGTTGCCATCAAATAGCGGACAAAGGATTGACCTGCTGCGAATTTCTTATCTAGCTTACCTGTAATGGTAATTGTTGCATTTGCTTGATCCGTCAAGTTTGTAATCGGATTTGAACGTTTGAGACCATCATAGCCCGCATAGTTAATACCATTTGAATCATCTGCCGAGTCTTGTCTTTCAAACTTCAGAGAAGAGATCTTTCCAGAATCATCCGTCGCTTTAAAGGTTAGGTTAACTTCCTCGTCACGATAAATATCAATTTCCTTGGTAGCTGGTCTATCGTACGAAATCACCAATTTTGGACGTTCATTAACTGTCACTGACTGTGGAATTGGAGTGCTACGAGTTCCATCGTTATAGACAATCGTTGCTGTACCATTTGCTTGAACTTCAATATCTTTGATACGGTGAGTTGTCTGATTATTCTTAGCATAGATGGCATTCTTAACAGCTGTTTTTTCAGTTTCTGTCAAGTTATTTTTATCTGTAACAGGTGTAAATTCAGGATTTGTCACTGAAAGACGGTCTTTAAGTTGTCCTTGAGTGATACGAACATTACCAGTTCCAACAGTTCCGTTTACGTTTCCTACTTGGTCAGTTGCAACTGCATTCCGTTGCCAGGTATTGCCTGACTTCCACTCCAGATCATCCTTCATATGAGCATTGACGGTTATAGTCGCAGGATTTTCTGGTGTAGCAGTGATATCTCCTGTCAAGAGATCCACAGTTCCTGTACCATATTTAGGATCTTCAAAGAAGTTATCTCTCAATCCTGGTCGAGTCCCATCTGCCATTGAAACAATCTTGAACTCTTTTAACTTACCACTATTATCAGTCGCTGTAAATTTAACGGTGAAGTCATCACCAGCATAGACGATATGTTCATCTCCACGACTAGCAACTGGACTTGGAGTCGATGGAATAGTCTGACCATCACGTGTCACTGTAACAGCAGGAACAGGTACTTCCGTTTCCGCTCTTACGCTGGCTTGGACGATGTCTACAGTGTTATCACGATAGGTAATGGTGATTTCACCAGTGTTAGACACTGTAATATCTTTACCACCTTCAGAACCCTTCACGTAGTCAGCACTTGATAGGATCGTAGCATTTTGGTTCTTGAAGTTTGCTAGGATTTGAGCTTTCTCAGTCTCGCTTAAAGATGACGGGTTGTTAACTGTAACAGTGTCGCCACTCACAGGTTCGTTACGTTCGTTGAAGCCTTTGATGTTAAGCGTCAAGCGACCCAAAGTACTTTGTTGAGCAGTGTCAAACACTTTGAAGTCAAGATTGTAAACGCCTGGAGTCATTGGCTTCCAAGCATTAGAATCTCGACCAATTGTTCCACTTACAACTGAAGTATGTTCTTTAGGATTCTGTCTATTAGAATAATAAGGTTTAAATCCTTGATTACCAAATGGTGCACGAGTCATGGTCAAACCAGTGATGATAGTATTATTCGGATCAGCTAACATAGTTAGCACCCCTTTATCATCCTTCATGACAAAAGGAATTCCGTTTGCTCCACCTAAAACCTCATCATTATATACTTCAACATAAGAAGGGGTGATCGAGATAGTAGGTGCTTTATCGGTTGCTCTTTGACCTGTACCAGTAGGAACCGAACCATTCATAACTTGGGTGTAATTGCCCGAAGTGGTAGAACCATCAAACGGTCTACTACTTGTAGCCACTTGAGCATTCAAAGTAGCTTCACTAGAATTATTATTTACAGTAGCATAGATCCAAATAGTCGCTTCAAGATTCATATTCAAATCATGACGCTTATTGAAAACATATTCGTTCCCTGAGCCACCATTTTTTTCCATAGGTTGGCCATTGAAAAGAACACGAGTGATGGTTGTATTTTTATCCACTTGAGCAATTAGACCAGCGTAATTAAGCGGACTCTGTGAATGCATATTAATACGCCAGCTTACCTCTCGACTCCCACTCACAAAGGTTCCTTGTTCGAGAGAAGCGGTTGTATGCTCATTTTGTGTAATAGGCGCAAATCCTCTAAGATTTTCTCCCTTTGGTATTATTTGTCCATTACGGCTATCACGTTTACCTGAGTTTGCACGTAAAACCGCATTAACGATAGAGTTACGAGCCGAAGTAGCTGATTTGATCACTGGCCCTAGGTCAACATTTGGTTCCTTGAGCGCTGACTCAATCTCAGCAGTAGCAGTCTTAACTTTGAGAATAGCTGAATCTGTATCCGGTAAATCTACTGCCTTAGCAAGGTATTCGCCCATTTCGGCAGACAATTTTTCAAGTTTCTTGCGATCTTCTTCTATTTTCTTAGATGTTACTTCAGATGTTGATGTTATCGCAATAGTTGCTGTAGCTGTAGAAGTAATATTCATCGTTTGACTATTTATAACTACTAAGCTAGAAGCTATGGGAGAATTAGCAACTTGAACTTCAGAATCTACTCTAGAATTTAATTTTTCACCAGAAACAACTTGAGAATCAATAGGCTCTGATGACATCGAAAGCGATGAACTCATCGATGCTGAGGCACTGGTTGATGCGCTTTGGGAAGCTGAAGTGCTGGCTGATTCTGAAGCCGAGGTTGATGCTGACTCTGATGCAGACGTGCTAGCAGATTCTGAGGCACTCGTTGACACACTCAATGAATGAGACACAGAAGCTTCTACTGAGGCTGACTCTGAAATAGAGGCTGACGCTGCTTCTGTTTGTGATTGTGTCTGTGAAGGCTCTGTTGAGTGACCTAAAACAGCTGAGTCTGATGCCGCCAAAACATCTGTCGCTGGACTTACCGCACGCTCAAGAGCAGATGCATCATTCGATTCATCTGCTTGTACACGATAGGTCGTAGCTGCTCCGGTTAACAAGGCTCCCGTTGTTAACAATCCCTTTAATAAGTGCTCTTTTACTGAAGAAGGTGCGTTTTCTTCGAGCTGTGGTACTCGAACGCTGGCCTTGTCAACTCCTCCCCTGAGGACTCGAAACAGTCCAAAATAAGAAGTCGCTGCACGGAGCCAATGTTTTCCTGATTTTATTAATTTGAAACGTGTCACGCGATCTGTTTCGCGATATTGACCTTTGGTTCGTTTAAAATGCATACGTTCTTTTTCCTACCATATAGTATTTTTTACATTAAATTTCATTATATCAAAACATCTCCACTATGACCAGTATCTTGTTTAAATTTTTTCAACTGTTTTAAATATCCAAGCTCTCCTTCTAGACGCTATCCCTATCCAAATAAATTACTGGTACTACACACTCATTTTTGTTCTAAAAGAGGCTGGGACAAAAGTCCTAGCCTCTCAATTGTTTTTGGATTGTCGAGCAAGACGCAGTGGTTGAGTGGGCTCTACTACGCTGATTTCATCAGCTTTTACAGCCCTACTCAACTGTGCGG
>NZ_JAQFJJ010000031.1:0-7929 GCF_030440005.1 Streptococcus sp. SP1 | reverse complement strand
AGGGAGACAACTGTTTTAAAATCGGAGTGATGACCGCTCTATCGATTTCGCTTGATTTATAGCTACTTGGCATATCTAACAAAAGTTTAAATTCATCAATCTTGAACTCTTTTCGTCCAACCGTTCGCCACTGTTTCAGAAGTCTATAAGCGGTTTTTGCGTAAGTCGAGCGAATGGAAGTAAACTCTTGCAACTCATACTGAGTAAAATTTGCTGATAACTTATTCAAAATATACTCAAAAAGAGGGGATACAGAAACTTGGGCTTGCATGTCTGACAAATCATCTTCCCATTCAACTTTGAAACGTGTAAAAAGTGGCATGTATTCAATAGAATTCTTTGTTTTCTCGATGTATCTTAATTGAGAGATGTTATTTGCTAGGCTATCCATTGTGTCGTAAAATCGCTTATTGTGTTCGATAGAATAGTTTGCCAATTCTGCCAGTTGATGTTTATCGAAAATAAGGTCAGAAGTGCCTTTGTCTCTTGCTTTTGTAATAATCGCAAAAAAGAAATTCATCTCTTCTGCTGTCCATTTTCTCATGATAACCGTGTTTAAATCGTTGTGATGCTTAACTACTTCATTAGCCATTAAGAACTCCTTTTCATTTCTTCTTAATTATACCACCAAAAACTTTATAAAGCAAATATTTATATTTGTTCTTAATAAACCGACATTTCTACACCCATAAACCGACATTTCTACACCCATAAACCGACATTTCTACACCCATAAACCGACATTTCTACACCCATAAAACTCGAAAACCCTTGGGACTCTAAGGTTTTCGGAGGTGTTAAATATATTATTAAACATATATATAAAATATATATAAATAAGGTCTCACTTCGTTTCGACCCCAAATCTACACCTTCGTTTGATTTTTTGAGGCTTCGCCTTAGAGCCCTTCGGCTCTCGGTCGCTTCGCTCCCAGAGGGCTTGCGCCCTCTTTGTTTAGCAGTCAATCCAACATTTGTGATCTTACGACTTACTTTTTGTTTTAAACGCAACACAGCTGGCCTACAAGGGAGTATAAAGCTAGAGGGGAGATGATGGCTATTTACACTAGATGAATTCTGTAATTTAGATTATAAAGCCAATGGAAAGACGGCTAAAAGCCGTCCGCTTTTGGTGTAGATGATATATTTCAGTTAGCGAATTATCTATCTGCTAAGATCGAGATCATCTCTTTCAAATGCCCTATCTCTATCCCCATCTTCTAGTTCAAGATCCTTTCTCTGAATGATCTTCTCAGCAATCTCCTCACGTTCTTGATCTGTCAGATAATACTCTTGATCCTGTAACCTAGACCTGTATTTGTTTCTATCTTCAATTACAGCCGTTAATTCTTTAGACAAATTATCATTTTCTCTAAGCAAACCAGCCATTTCTTCTTTTAATTTTGCAATAGTTGCCCTCAGACGTTTCACGATTCCTAAGCCAAGAATTTGCTCTTTAAAATCGTTCAACAACTGCATCAACGGACCTCTATCAGCTCTACGGGCCAAATCGTCGAAATCTTTCTCTGGGACCATGACGTAGCGCTGTTTTTCCTCGCCAAATCCTTTCTCTTTGATTCGATAGTTCCGCTTATCGTCGATTGGTTTATCTGCAATCAGCTGCATCTTCAACATTGCATCGACAGTTTTATCTTCGATTCGTTTCATATCAAGCTTTTCAGACTCGCTCATGATCTCATCGTTCATCTGCTTAATAATTCTAGCTTGTTGCTTCTTACTAGCTTTAAAAGCTTCATCTCTTTTTTGGATCATTTCTTCTTGTTTTTGGAACATTTCTTCTTGTTGTTTCAATCTCTCGTTTAACTCATTCATCTTTTCTTCATGAGCCTTTTCTTCGCGTTGCATTTTAACAATCTGACTTGATTTTCGATTCTCAATATATTCCATCGCGTCTTTATATTCGCGCATATCCTTGATATCATTGGTTTGCCCAGCTTTTCGGTCAATTCCGATTTCATGGACAAACTCATGCAGACGATGGACTTCTGCATCTCTAAAGGACTTGAATTGTTCACGACCGCTTGGCCCAAACCCTTCTTGTTCCAGAGCCTTTCGGAAAGAAGGTTGTACTGCAAGCCCATTTTTGTAACCAGTTGCCATCGGAACCACGTTGAAATGGGCGTGAGGGGCCCCGGATTCGTCCAAATGGACAATCGCGTTATAAATGGTCATATTGTCATGACGCTCGTTAAAATCGACCACATAACGTTTTAGGATCTTTCCTACCTCTTTCTTTTCTTCAAAACTTAATTTCTCCCAATCGGCTTTGTTTCCGACGGCCACGATGAATTCTCTTTGCAGGTCCAAATTTTTGGACTTTTGGACGTGTTTATAATAATCATCGATTTTCCGATCTTTGCGCTTTTGTTTTTCGTTATAGGAATTCAGCGCATCGTCGAAGAGTTCGTGATAAACATCTTTAATATCGCGTTTGAAAATCTGAATATTATATTTCGATTTTTCGCGCTGGATGTGTTTGTGAGCATCGCTTTTAAATTCTTTTTCTGACAATTCGCGATTGTTATGTCGGATATTTGTTTGCTTTGGATTCGTCTTGAAAGATAATGTCATTGTTTTATCCATCGTATTGTAAACCTACCTTTTAATTTAAGAGTTACTAATAGTATGCCAGCTTTTGTTAAAAATAAAGATAAAACAGAAGAAAAAACACAGTTAATAAAAATAATGGGCAGATATAGAAATCCATACTTTGCCTATCTCATGGGTTTATATATAAGTCCATGAAAAATACAAATAATGGGATATATAGTAGACCACGAAATAATAAAATCATGGAACATGTATAAGCCCATGATTTATATAAAAGATGGACTACATATAGGCCCATTATTGGGCTTAAACGTGGTCCAGTATACAAAACCATTAACTAACTTTAAAAATGCGCAAGGTAGCCCGAAAAACGGGCTAAGACGCAGCGCTATCGCTATTCTGCGTCGCTATTGTCGATTGAAAACAGACGTAAAAATAATAATCTACAGTCGGGATTTAGCAGGAGTTTCTGTTACTCTTTGGCAAAGAGTAACGTTTTTGCACCTTTGACATTGCTTCGCAACGTACAAAGGTAAAACGCTCCTGCGGAGGACTTGGGTTGCACCCCTTTTTTGTCCCATCATGGCCCAAAAAATTCACTGCGTTTTTCGGCCCACTTTTGTGGTCTCGAAAAAAAAATCGGCGCGAACAACGCACCGAAAAAATTGCAGTGGGCAATTTTTGCTTGCCCATCTTTTGCTAACAAAATAAGGACCTATTAGATTAAAAAAGCGAGGATATGTACTGATCCCAAAAGTTAGATTTTTTTCTGTCTAACTTTTGGAGTGCAGTACATTTTCAACTCTCTTATTTATTTTCTTATCTCACATAATTACTTCACATATCCAGGCTCATCAAATTCATTTTTTTCAATAACATATGCCACATTTGCATCCTTATTGATCAAAGAACATATATCTATTAAACTACAAAAGATCTCTGACCGCAAAATTCCGTTAATTTACAACCTTATTCCTACTTTCTATTTTACTTTTCTGACAGATAAGATTATAATAAGAAGTATTTATTTTCGGAGGTTTTTATGTCATTTCTATCAAAAAATTGGGCAGGACTGTTAGTCTGTCTGATCATTTCTATCATCTCTTGGGTTTTAGGAGGCTTTCTGCCTGTTGTGGGAGCACCTGTTTTCGCCATTTTTATCGGAATGATTCTCTACCCCTTTCTCACTCCCTATAAACAACTGGACGCTGGTTTGACTTATAGCTCCAAAAAATTGCTTCAGTATGCTGTTATCTTGCTTGGGTTTGGACTCAATATCTCACAAGTTTTCGCAGTTGGAAAATCTTCCCTTCCTGTCATCCTCTCAACTATTTCAATTGCTTTGATTATAGCTTTCTTTTTCCAACGCTTTTTTAATCTGGATACAAAGCTAGCTACCCTGATTGGTGTAGGCTCTTCTATCTGTGGCGGTTCTGCCATTGCAGCGACTGCTCCTGTTATTCACGCCAAGGAAAAAGAAGTAGCCCAAGCCATTTCTGTTATCTTTTTCTTCAATGTCTTGGCAGCTCTTATCTTTCCAACTCTAGGTTCTTGGCTCCATCTCTCCAACGAAGGTTTTGCTCTCTTTGCGGGTACTGCGGTCAACGATACTTCCTCTGTAACAGCCACAGCTAGCGCCTGGGATAGTCTGTATCATACCAATACTCTAGAATCTGCAACCATTGTCAAACTGACTCGTACCTTAGCTATTATCCCTATTACTCTCTTCCTCTCCTATTGGCAAAGCCGTCAACAAGACAACAACCAAGGAGTAAAGCTTAAAAAAATCTTCCCCGTTTTCATTCTCTACTTCATCCTAGCTTCTCTGCTAACTACCGTCCTTACTTCTTTTGGTGTTAGCAATAGCTTCTTTTCACCTCTCAAACAGCTCTCCAAATTCCTCATCATCATGGCTATGAGTGCTATTGGTCTCAAAACCAACCTCATTGCTATGATCAAATCCAGTGGAAAATCCATTCTTCTTGGAGCCCTTTGCTGGATTGCTATCATCCTGACTAGTCTTGGCATGCAATTACTCATCGGTATCTTCTAAGAAAAAAGGGAGCCTAAAGGCTACCTCAGAACGTAGACAGACGTCATTTTTGGCGTTTGTCTTTTTGTATGTTCAAAGATATTTTGTCTTATCATCTACTATTCCATCCAAAAATCTGATTTAAAGCAAAATAAAAAGGGATATTCCCTATCCATTTCACTTATTTTTCTATATGTTGTGGTAGAGACAATTTTGGGACAACATCAACTTTCCGAAAAATTGGTCTTTTTCTGAAAGAACTATCTCAATAGCAAAACAACCCCCAAACCCTTAGCTCTCAAGGGTTTTCTTATGGTCTATCGTCTACAAAATCAACTGAAAAAGCGTCAGAATGCTCGTCTCAGCACCGAATATGCGCGGTTTTTGAATAAAATGCAATATTTCATCAGGAAAGGAAAAATACTTGCGACAGTTTAACTAATCAGCCAATTAATGAACTTGGGGTGTTCAAGAAATCTTATCAATTAGGGGATAAAAATAAATTGGAAATAAGACCAATTATTAATATATAATTATTTGACTTTTTGTTTTTTAGAGGGTAGAGTCAAATTGAAGATGATCCCGATACAATATAATCTTATTGGAGGTGTTTATTAAAAAGAGAATTTGTTTTGTTGCTTTGTTTTATTAAAGAAAGAGTGAAAACGATGAAAAAAATATGCAAAGTTATTACAATTTCTAAAAAGAAAAAAGTTGATAAAGAACTTATAAAGGTTTTACTTGTATTTGTAATAGGGGTCGTTTTGGTATTATTAATTCCTATACTTTTTAGTCTTTTTATAGTTAAGTAAGTTTGGAATAATAAATAGTAGAGCTTGTTCTGAGGGACAGGCTCTACTGATTTTTTGAGAATCCATCAAGTAGACCATGGAATAAAGTAAGCGGTCATGATATAATAACAAAGCTATCGGAAAACCGATTGCGTACCGTGAGGTTCGTGAGAGGAGGTGATAGTCGTGAGTTACTTAATCGAGCTCTTCCTCAATGTTATGGCAAATGTGCTGGCATACTTCATTTGCAAATGGTTAGACGATGAGGAATAACGGTAGCTAGCCTAAAAACACCCGTTAATCTGCAAAGAACGTAAAAAAAGCCCTAAGGAACTGGCATTCCTTAGGGCTTTGGTGTAGCCTTGAGTTACTTAATCGGCAAAGACATTATATCACGTTAGAGGGGTACGTGTCAAAATTTGTGTTACGATTTAGGTGAGGTATCTCAGCGATATGGTCGGTATGTGAATCTCATTTCCGTAGGGTGCAGTGCCAAACAACTCATTTTTCTTTCGTCTTTAATACTTTATATTCCGTTCGACAAACTTGAAGTTGTTTATTTACAGTACTCCTCTATTTTGTAGCTATATTCTTTTAGAAGTTCCCGCGAATAAATTTTTTTATTTTTTGAATCTCTAACTTCTTTCCAAAGGATAGCCGCAACTTTTAACTTGTTGGAGTAATGATTGCTAAATTCATCTGCACAAAAGTCTTTTAGAAATTGATTCCATTGGCAAGCTGAATTATCATACTTAGCGTAGTCTGACTCTCCATAGTATATTTTAATCATATCTTGGATTGTAAAATTTATGTTGTTGTCCCGTTTTACTTTTCGCCAAGCTGTTGCCATATCAGCATTAAATTTAAACGGATTAACACCTGTTACAGCTGAAAAATAATCACGAAATTTCTGATTAAAGGAAAACCCACATTCAAGTAATGATGTATTTAGGGTTATTATTTCGGTTTGATTTTTGTTTCTTATCCTCAAAAATTTTTCTATTCTATTTCCCTTAAAATATTGTTCTATAATATGATTTAATTCTTTTTTTGTACATCTGTATTCTAATCCAAGGTACTTACAAATTTGTGAAAGTTCTTCTCGATACCAGTAGTAGCTGTTAAATTCTTCAAATGATTTTATATCTCTAAAATCAGGTCTATTTTCTTCCAAATGCTCACCTCTACAACTCCAAGTTTATCTTATTATACCCAATATACCCCTGCCACATAAAGCTATAACAGAAAAATATTACAATCTTGTAATTACTGTATTTCTATTAAGCTTAACTTCACTCACATATAACTAATTAGTTATTTTTTTGAAAACAAACGTTGCCACCAGTTCTTCTTTGTTTCTAACAGTAATGTTTCATTTTTGATAGTCAGTGCTCCAATAAGCTGGAGTTGATTGTTATTAATCTCTAACATTTCAGCAATTTGTTTATCTTTTTGCTCAATTTGAGAAACATAAAAGCTACGTTCAGTCTCAAAATCAGCACGAATTTGCTCAATTTGCTCTTGCAATACAGTTTCTACACGATTGCTAGCGTCATCTACATTGCTAGCATCTGTGTAGCTGTCTTCTACAATACAGCGATCGATTATGTATTGAGTAATTGTTTTGTTCTCGTTTTTAGCTAAATATACGAGTTTCTCCTTTTGTTCTTTTGAAACTCTCACGCTGATTTGAACGCTCATTTTTTCTCCTAGGTGTATTTATTTGCTACACAAACATAGCGCTATGTATAGATACATTTTAGCATATTCTATACAATTCTACACACATTTCATGGAAACACTTAAACAATCAATTTTGAAATTGATTGTTGTCTTCCTTTCTCTGTTAATCTGGCTATAGATGCCATAGTATATTTTTATTTTTTGAGAAAGTTTTTATCGAGAATCGATTTTAAGCTCTGAAACGTGATTAAATAACAGTGAAAAACGGAGTGAACTATCTTCCGAGGGTAAATATACCACCCTGACCTTTAATGTCTTAAAACATAATAAAACAACTATAAAATGCAGCTAAAAATCGAAGCCCTATTTTTTTACGATTTAATAATATAACTAAGCTATTAACCTAGTTAAAATTGACGCAAATAAAAAGACGGCTTAACCGTCTTTTTTCAAATTCTCTACTTTTGCTTTCAACTCGTTAGCTCTTTTCTCTTGTTCAGGGGTTAGAGGTTTCTTTTCGTAGTTAGGGTTGTGGTAAGCTGGCACGTTTGTCTTGCTTGTCTTTTTGCTTGATTTTGCTTTATTAGACTTTTTCGGTTTTGGTTTATTGAATTTGTCTGGATCATACGTTCCAGTCACTTCTTTTTTCCAAGTAAATTCATATCCTAAAACTGGATTTCCACGCTTTTTTGACTTGATTTTTTTGACTTTTAAATCCTCAAAATAGGGAGACAACTGTTTTAAAATCGGAGTGATGACCGCTCTATCGATTTCGCTTGATTTATAGCTACTTGGCATATCTAACAAAAGTTTAAATTCATCAATCTTGAACTCTTTTCGTCCAACCGTTCG
>NZ_JAQFJJ010000030.1:0-8735 GCF_030440005.1 Streptococcus sp. SP1 | reverse complement strand
GAGGTCTGTGACGAGTCAAATGCAATAAGGCTTGAACAAAGTGAAAGCCAGCGTCTTTAGGCGCTGGCTAGTTATCTGGGCTTATAGCCCTGGTACAAACCACCCGTTTGACGGGTGGTCATGATTTTTACTGGCTAAGATTTTTTCTTAGTAAAATAATTTAAAATATATAATTTCCTTTATTAATTTGGTAAAATAAACGTAATTACTAATGACTGAAATGGATTATAAGTTATGCATATAGATCGAAAAATTCAATTGGGTGAATTATATAAGGAACTAAGAATTACCAGAGGCTTAAAACAAAAGGATGTTGCTAGAAAAGGATTAAGCATAGCACAATTGTCTAAATTTGAAAATGGGCAAACGATGTTAAGTGCTGATAAATTATTAATAGCGATAGAATCAATCCACATGACTTTTGAAGAGTTTGGCCATAAATTAAATAATTATGAATTACCTAAAGATATTATTTTAGGTAAGAAGATATCCACTTTATTTTTGAAACAGGATATTAAAGGATTAGAGTATCTATTAACCGAAGTATTACAGAGTGAAGAGACGGATCGATATCAAAGAATTCAGTCATTCATTATTGAAAATGCGATACATTCATTAGATCAAAACTATGAAAGAAATATAGAAGATAGAAAAGTGTTGGTAGATTATCTATTTTCAATCGAATCTTGGACATGGTTTGAATTATATGTATTTGGGAATACCATGACTTTAATTTCTGATGAAGATTTATTATTTTTTGGAGATCAGCTTGCGGAAAGGACTAAAGATTATAATTTTCTTAAACACAATTTAAGTTCTTTAAAATTAACGTACATAAATTTAATTGGCGAATTGATTTTAAGAAAAATTGATACTCAAGTTCCATTGTTTATACTCGAGCTAGAAAAGCTTCTTTTCCCATATGATATGCTAGAAATCATGTTGTTAAAATTTTTAAAATTAGTAAATGGTTACTTAAAGTCAAAAAATTCTAAAAAGGAAATTAAACAATTTATAGAGTCTCTTCGAGTTGTTGGTGATAGTCAACTGATTAATATTTTAGAGGTAAAATTGGACCAGTTTGGGATACATATAAATTAGGCAAAAGATCAGATGTATGAGATAGGATATTTCATATTTGAAACTCTGTTAAATATTTAAAATTTAGTAGTAAACTATATTTAGATATAACAATTAAATACTTCGATATTTTGTTAATTCATATAAAAGAAAAAGTAATTCTGAAAAACTTAAAAATATTTTTTATTTGAATGAAGTTATGTCTATCAAGTTTCTACTAGAAAGGTATAGCAGATGAAAGTTTTTTTTAGAAATATTTTTTTTAGGAATCTGGTCTTGTCTAGTTTCTTCGATGATTTAGGTTCAACCATTTATAATCTTGTTTTTGTAGTTTTTGCAGCAAGTATTGCGAATAGTAAATTGGCGGTTGGTGTAGCAAGTTTTATACAATATATTCCAACGATTTGTGCTCTTTTTATTGCAATGCAGGCTGACAAAACAAAGAATAAGAAATTGTGGTTGCTATTATTAGGATATATACAAGCAGTATTATTTATTATGGTTGCGTTCTTATCGAAAGAAAATTCATGGCTAGTTTTCTCGATCGTATGTTTCATTAACATCCTATCAGATTGTATTGCAGAGTACAGAAGAGGCCTAGTATTACCTATGTTTCAGTCACACATTCCCGAAGAAGATCTGATGGAAGCGTACTCTTTTGATCAAGTAATAAGTCAAATAACTTTGATTTCTGGTCAAACTTTGGGAGTTTGGTTACTAACGATTTCTCATAATAATTTCTTCTTTTTAGCTACGATAAATGCTATAAGTTTCTTATTATCATCGATGGTATTGCTTAAAATCCAAAGACAATTGACACATCCAGAAGTTAATTATTCACCAGAAAATGGGTTTATCTCACAACTTAAGAACCTTTACAAAAATAGTAAAAGTATATTTAAATATCAAGAGAAAGTACGTTTTGGTCTAATGATTTTTTCAATTTTAGGATTAAATTCGCTAGGCAGTGCTATTTTAATAATGTACAATTTGAAATTTACAGAAATAACTCCTTTTGGTTTATCTTTTGCTCAGTCGGTGTTTTTACTTCAAACAATATTATTTGTTTCAGCCCTAATTGGTGGAATGACCCCTAATGATTATTTTTCTAAACTTTCACTTATTAAAATACTTCAAATAGATAGTGGATTATTAATAGTCATAGGAATATGTGGTTGGATAAATAGTTTGGAAATTATTTCCTTTAGTGTGTTGGCATTCATGATGTATCTTAGTAGTAAGGTAAATCCCAAATTAAATAGTCTCTTAATGGCAAAACTTCCACCGGATATTCTTGCACAAACTAGTAGTTTTTTTAAGGTCATATCAGTATTATCAATGCCAATAGCAACTATTTTATTTACAAGTTTATCTATGTGGAACTCTCAGTTTGCCTGGGGTATATTCTTATTATTATCCATTGTGGTATTTGTACTTTCCTTATTTTCTAATAAATCGGTTACTAGTGACTAAGATTAGTTTACAAGATTTAAATGTTGCATAAAAAGGTACGTGTGTTTGATTTTTCTAAATTTTGAAAACAAGAGAAAACTGCTGAAAGCGTTTGAAATCATTCTTAAAATCAAGTATAATAAAACTAATAAAAGCATAGGAGAACTTGTTATGGCTGTTAAAGATTTTATGACACGTAAAGTGGTTTACATTAGTCCAGATACTACAATTGCCCACGCGGCAGATTTGATGCGCGAACAAGGTTTGCACCGTTTGCCAGTCATTGAAAACGATAAATTGGTTGGTTTGGTGACAGAAGGTACGATTGCAGAAGCAAGTCCATCTAAAGCAACAAGCTTGTCTATTTTCGAGATGAACTATCTCTTGAACAAGACCAAGGTTAAAGATGTCATGCTTCGCGATGTCATTACCGTCTCTAAATTTGCGAGCTTAGAAGATGCGACCTACCTCATGTATAAGAACAAGGTGGGAATTCTTCCAGTCGTGGACAATGACCAAGTATCCGGTGTCATCACAGACCGTGATATTTTCCGTGCTTTCCTTGAAGTATCCGGTTATGGAGAAGAAGGAGTTCGTGTTCGCTTTGTGACAGAAGATAAGGTTGGCGTTCTAGAACAAATCATTCACTTGATTGTAGAAGAAGGATATAACATCGCCAATACAGTCAATATCCCAACAAAAGACGATCGTGTGGTTATCGAAGTTCAAATTGATGGGGTGACAGATCTAGAAGGAATCCGTAGTAAATTTGAAGTCAACGGTTTGAAAGTCGATGAAATTACTCGAACAACCGCAAAAGCTATTTAATAGAAAAAATCAGGCTGGATGGCAATCCAGTCTGATTTTTCTATTAACGGGTAATGGGTTGTTTTTCTTTATCTAAAGTAAAGCCTTCGCCGAGAATTTCATGGGCTTCAGAAATGGTGATAAAGGCGAATGGATCGATCTGATTGATGATGTCTTTCATTTGTTTCATCTCATTCCGTGAAACGACACAGTAGACGATATCCAGATCTTTACGGCTGTAATAGCCCATCCCGCGGATAAAGGTAATCCCGCGACCCAGATCATCAGATACCTTTTTGGCAATTTCTTCTGGTTTAGAGGTAACGATAAGGAAGCCTTTTCCAGCAAAACCACCTTCTCCAATCAAGTCAATCACAAGGGTGTCAATCAGGATAAAGAAGAGGGTATACATAGCTGTACGGACATCTTGGAAGACAACGACAACAGTTATCAGAACAATGGCATCTACAATCAACATGAGCTTTCCCATACTGAGGGAAGTGTATTTGTTAAAGATGCGAGCGAGGATATCTGTTCCTCCAGTGGTTCCTCCAGCATTGAAGATAATCCCTAGCCCCAAACCAAGTACAACCCCTGAGGCGATACAGGCAAGCAGAATATCTCCTTTAAAGGCGTTAAAGATGAAGTGATGGTAGCGGTGGCTGAGGGGTATCGCTTCAAAAATCGCCATCCAAGCGGAAACCGAGAAAGTCCCCAGTAAGCTCAGGTAAAGAGATTTCTTGCCCAGCAGTTTCCAAGTCAGAATGAAAAGAGGGATATTGATCAGCAAGTTCATCAGGGATACGGGGACTTTTAAGAGGTAATAGGTGATCAAGGTAATCCCTGTCGCTCCTCCTTCATAGAAGTGAAAGGGAATGACCAAAAAATAGATCCCAAACGAAAAAATGCCGGCCCCCAAGATGATAGCCAGAATATCTTTAAATTTAAACATGATAGGTTGTCTCCTAAAACTTTATAAGAACATTGTAACAAAAAAGTGAAAAAATGAAAATGACTTTGAAAAATTTTCTCTCCTAAAATACAAGATTTTTACCCTTATTTTTGGTAAAATAAAAAGTAGAAAACTAGAAAGAGGATATTATGGTAAACGGTACATTAATTTCATTTGAAGGTCCAGAAGGAGCGGGGAAATCATCGGTCCTAGAAGCCGTTTTGCCTCTACTTGAAGAAAAAGGAATTCCTTTTATTACAACCCGTGAACCAGGCGGTGTAGACATTGCAGAAAAGATCCGCCAAGTCATTTTAGATCCAGACCATACTCGTATGGATGCCAAGACCGAGTTGTTGCTCTATATTGCTAGTCGTCGGCAGCATTTGGTGGAACGTGTCTTGCCAGCCCTTGCAGCTGGGAAGATTGTCTTGATGGACCGCTTTATTGATAGCTCGGTCGCTTATCAAGGGTATGGTCGCGGTCTGAGTGTGGAAGATATCGAGTGGCTCAATCAATTCGCGACAGATGGTCTTAAACCAGATCTCACCCTTTACTTTGATCTGGATGTCGAAGAAGGGCTCGCTCGAATTGCCAAAAACCAAGAGCGGGAAGTCAATCGTTTGGATTTGGAAGGATTGGAGCTTCACCAAAAAGTCAGACAAGGTTATTTGGCCTTGTATGAAAAGGAACCAGAGCGCATTGTGAAAATCGATGCCAGTCAATCCTTTGAAGCAGTCTTTGCGGATGTCTTGGCTGTTTTAGAAAATCGCTTGGGGATATTGAAATGAAGCTTGAAGAGATCCAACAGCTCCAGCCAGAATTGGTGGAGCGCTTCACCCAGATCTTAGAACACAAACAGCTCAGTCATGCTTATCTCTTTACAGGCTCTTTTGCCAGTTTTGAGATGGCCCTCTTGCTAGCTCAAAGTCAATTTTGCGAAGATTTGCAGGGAGTCTGGCCTTGTGGCAACTGCCGGTCCTGTCGCTTGATTGCTGAAGAAGAATTCTCAGACGTGAAGATCGTGCGTCCAGTCAACCAGATCATTAAGACCGACCGCATTCGTTCGCTGGTTCAAGACTTTTCTCAATCAGGATTTGAAGGCAGTCGACAGGTCTTTATCGTCCAAGATGCGGATAAGATGCATACTAATGCGGCCAACTCTCTCTTAAAAGTCATGGAAGAGCCCCAGAGTGAGATCTATCTTTTCTTGTTGACATCCGATGAAAACTTGATCTTACCGACCATCAAGAGTCGGGCCCAGCAGGTACATTTTCCTAAAAAGCAAGCCTACCTAACCGAACTGCTAGAAAAAGAAGGCTTGATCAAATCACAGGCAAATTTAGTAGCTCGTTTTAGTTTTAATCTCGAAGAGGCAGAGCAGCAAAAAAAGAATGCTACGTTTTTTGAATTGGCTAAAGTTTGTGATCAGTTCATCGAACGTTGTCAATCCAATTTGAATCGTGCCTATTTGGAAGTGACTCGATTGGTGAGTTTAGCAGATGATAAGGAAAAACAAAGCCAGGCCTTTCGTTTGATGGAGTTGGCTTTAGAAGAGCAGTTGCGCTTGAACAGATCCCAGCAGCTACTGGGAAAATTGAGTCTTGCTCGCAGGATGTGGAAGGCTAATGTTTCTTTTCAAAATGCTCTGGAATATATGGTTTTGAGCTTAGAAAGTTAAGGAGTCAGAATGAATAAAAAAGAATTATTTGATGCTTTAGACGGCTTCTCTCAGAATTTGTTGGTCACCTTGGCTGAAGTCGAAGCCATCAAGAAAAATTTGAAACAAGTCATCGAAGAAAATACAGCTCTTCGTTTAGAAAATGATAAATTGAGAGAGCGTTTGGGGGAAGTTGAGAAGACTTCATCCGCAAAGTCACAACACCATGGCCGTGAAAATTTGCAACGTATTTACAACGACGGTTTTCATATCTGCACTTATTCCTACGGTCAACGCCGTGAGAACGATGAAGAGTGTATGTTTTGTGACGAGTTGTTATTTAGGGAGTAAGCATGCAGATCCAACGAAGTTTTAAAGGGGAAAAGAAAACTGGGGTGCTTTACCTGGTCCCAACACCGATCGGTAACCGGGAGGATATGAGTTACCGCATGGTCCAGACCTTAAAGGATGTGGACTTGATCGCAGCTGAGGATACTAGAAATACAGGCCTCTTGCTCAAGCATTTTGAGATTACGACACCCCAGACCAGCTTTCATGAGCACAATGCCATGGAGAAAATTCCTGATCTGATCGCCCATTTAGAATCCGGAAAGGATGTGGCGCAAGTCTCAGATGCAGGACTTCCTAGTATCTCTGACCCCGGTCATGATTTGGTCAAGGCAGCGATTGAACGAGAGATTCCTGTCGTAGCTGTGCCTGGTCCTAGTGCGGGTATAACGGGTTTGATTGCTAGTGGCCTAGCCCCTCAACCTCATATTTTTTATGGATTTCTGCCTCGCAAAGAGGGGCAACAGAAGGCCTTTTTCCAAGAAAAAGTGGCCTATCCGGAGACCCAGATCTTTTATGAATCGCCTCATCGAGTAAAGGCAACCTTAGAGAATATGTTGGCTGTCTATGGGGATCGTCCTGTCGTCCTGGTTCGTGAATTAACCAAGATCTACGAGGAATATACTCGTGGCAGTATTTCTGAGTTAGTCGCATTTCTTGAAGAAAATCCCCTCAAAGGGGAGTGCCTCTTGATTGTCGAAGGAGCCAAGAAAGAAGAACTAGACCTAGAAGAGGTCGACTTGATCCAAGAGATCGATACCTTGGTCCAAGAGGGCATGAAGAAAAATCAAGCAATTAAACAGGTCGCCAAACAATACGGCCTGCAAAAGAGTGAGCTCTATGCTCGATACCATCAAGACTAGGAAAGGTTGGAAGCAGGATGGAAATTAGAATGGCTTATCCCAATGAGATTAAGCGAATTATGGAAATCATCCAAGATGCCAAGGAAAGCCTGGCTCAAAGACAGGTCGACCAGTGGCAGGATGGCTATCCAGATGAAGAGATCATTTTTGAGGATATTCTAGAAAGTCGAGGCTATGTGGCCGTTGAAGATCAGGAAGTTGTCGCCTATGCAGCTGTCTACAAGGGCAACGAAGCGGCCTATAATGAGATTTACGATGGCAAGTGGGAGCATGACAACTATATGTATGTCACTTTTCACCGCGTCGCTGTAGCCAAAGAAGCTGCTGGCAAAGGGGTGGCTCAGACCTTCCTTCAAGGTTTAATCGAAGGGGAAAAAGGGCCGGATTTCCGTTGCGATACGCACCCAGATAATGTGGTGATGCAGCATTTACTTGAAAAATTGGGCTACCATTATTGTGGAAAGGTCCCTATTGATGGAGTCCGTCTGGCTTATCAAAAGATCAAGCGAAAAGCAGAATCCAGTCTATTCCAAGTGGTCTCAGAAGAGGACCGCTGGGACCAAAGAGCGGAAGCAGCCTACAATGACTCTCTATCTTAAACAATTCTATGAAAGCCCTATGGGGCTTCTTTCGATCATTGTCAGTAAGGAAGGCCTTGTAGAGCTTGATTTTTATGATCCGAAAGAGGAGGCGCCTGATCCCTATGGGGCGCTGGAGCAGATCCATCCCTACCATGAGAAGGTGAAGGAGTGGTTGGACCACTATTTTGCGGGAGATCCAATCGCTATCAGTTTTCCACTAGCACCGCAAGGAACAGCCTTCCAAGAGCGGGTGTGGCAGTTATTGCGAGAGATCCCATATGGTGAGACCAGGACCTATGGCCAGCTTGCCCAGGTTCTTTCTTGTGGTTCAGCCCAGGCCGTAGGACAGGCTGTCGGACGCAATCCCTTGACGATCTTAGTCCCTTGTCACCGTGTGATGGGAAAAGATGGACAACTGACGGGCTATGCGTCTGGACTCGATCGCAAACGCTGGCTCTTACACCATGAAGGAATTATCTGGAAGGAGAAATAAAACCGATGTATACCTTTATTGAATACCCAAAATGTTCGACTTGTCGAAAGGCTAAATCAGAATTGGACGGTCTCCAATGTGAGTTTCAAAGCCAAAACATCGTCACAGAAACACCGACTAGCCAAGAATTGCAAGACTGGATGGCAGCTTCTGGCCTGCCAATCAAGTCTTTCTTTAATACTAGCGGGATGAAATACCGAGAACTCGGTTTGAAAGATAAGGTGGATCAACTGACAGTGAAAGAAGCGGCGGATCTCCTTGCTTCAGACGGTATGCTGATCAAGCGTCCTTTGCTTGTCAAAGATGGAAAAGTTGTTCAAGTGGGCTACCGGAAACCATACGCAGACTTAGGTTTGTAAAAGAAAAGGGAGTTTGTGAACTGCACCCCAAAAGTTAGACAGAAAAATTCTAACTTTTGGGGTGTTTTTATTATGAAACTAACTTATGAAGATAAAGTTCAGATCTATGAACTTAGAAAGCAAAGGCGAAGCTTCAAAGAGCT